>JBAUOI010000543.1:0-2338 GCA_049579665.1 Methyloceanibacter sp. | reverse complement strand
GCGCGATGTCTTGCGCGGGCTCCGCTCTCGTCATTCTCTGGTTCCATGATCCCGGCCTGTGGCGATCCCGGGTCCGCCCTTTTAGCGGTCCCCCGGCCTTCACACAAACAGCTCGCCGGAAAAGGTTTAAGGGCGGCGGGCGACCGGCACGCGCAATTTTCGGTCGGCGATGAAATCGCCGGTGCCGATCAGCCGGGTGCGGGGTGCTTCCTTCAACGCATAGGCCCAGGCCTCGACGCTGCCGCCTTTGTCGAGATGGACCTCAATGGCGATGCGGTGGAACAGACCTTCGGCTTCCGGAAACTCCCGCTCCTCATCGGTCGGCGCTACGCCCTCATATTTGTCGAGGTCAGCGAGCAGTCTCGGGTTCGGCCCGAGCGCGAACACGCTGCCGATCACGCGGTATCTCTCTTCCTGTGCGAAAAACGCGCCGGGCCAACTGCCGAAATCGTAAAGCAGACCGGGCGTGCTGCCCTTGCCGATATGCCTGGCTCCCACGCGTAAACGGTGCGCCATTGGGTGCGCGCTTTCGGCCCTAAGCGTGCCATAGACGAAAAGATGTTCAGGCATCGGCCTCACTATTCCGGCAATTTGATCTGCCCGTCCTCCTCCAACCCCCAATGCGGATTGAAGGCGACCTCCCAGAGATTCCCATCAGGGTCGGCGAAGTACCCGTTATAGCCGCCCCAGAATGTCTTGGCCGCCGGCTTGAGGATGTTGGCGCCGGCGGCTTCGGCCCTTGCCAATACCGCATCGACCTCATTCTCGCTCGCGACATTTTGCGCCACGGCGATGCCGCCATTGCCGGTCCACAGCTTCGCCGCGTTAGCATCCTCGACCTGTGCTTCGCGCCCCCACAAAGCGAGGACCAGCGCGCCGGCGCGGAAGAAGCTCACGTCGTCCTGACTCGCCGACTTGGATTTGACGAAGCCGAGGCTCTCGTAGAACCGCGTGGCCCTCGCCACATCGGCGACGCCAAGCGTGATGAGGGTGATATTGGCGGGCAAGAGCGAGCTAGCCTTCGATCTTGGAGAAGTCGGCGACGGTCAGCGTGGTCGCGCGGATACGGTTCAGCAGGCGCAAGCGATTCTCGCGCAAGCCCGGCTCCTGCGTGTTGACGGTGACGGAATCGAAGAAGGCGTCGACGGGCGCGCGGAGCTTCGCCATCTCGGCCATGGCCGCCTCGAAATCTTCACGCGTGACGGCCGCCGCAGCCGCCTTCTCGACATCGTCGACGGCCTTGGCGAGAGCCTTTTCCTCGATTCGTTTTAGGAGGTTAGCGTCGGGCGCTTGGTCGTAGCTCACGCCGTCCTTCTTCTCCTCGATGCGCAGAATGTTGATGGCGCGCTTGGTGCCGGTGAGCAGATTGGCCCCGTCCTCGGTGTCGAGGAAGCGCCCCAGCGCCTCGACGCGCTTGACGATCATCAAGAGGTCGTCGCCGCCGAGCGCGAATACGGCATCGACCAAATCGTGGCGCGCGCCCTGCTCGCGCAGATGCACTTTGAGGCGGTCGGCGAAGAAGGCAAGTAGGCTTTGCCTCGCCTCAGTTGAATCCGGAGCGCCGAAGCTGTCCTGTGCATTCCCGCTGCGGAGCGGCATCTTCGTGCGCCACTGCTGCAACAATTGTCGAATCACGTCATTCAGCAGCAGCCGCAAGCCGTTCTCCAGCACAATGCGGATGATGCCGAGAGCGGCGCGGCGAAGCGCGTATGGGTCTTTGGAACCGGTCGGCTTCTCGTCGATCGCCCAGAAGCCGACCAGCATGTCGAGCTTGTCGGCAAGCGCCACCGCGATCGCCACGGGGTCGCGCGGCACGTCATCCGACGGGCCTACCGGCTTGTAATGCGCGGCGATGGCATCGGCGACCGTCGGATCCTCTTCCTGGTCGAGCGCGTAATAGCGGCCCATCACCCCTTGCAGCTCGGGGAACTCGCCGACCATGCCGCTCACCAGATCGGCTTTGGCCAACATTGCCGCCCGCTCGGCGTCATCGGCTCTCGCTCCGACCAGCGGCGCGATCTCCCGCGCGAGCATGCGCAGCCGCTGGATGCGGTCATATTGCGTGCCGAGCTTCTCGTGAAAGACGATCTCTTTCAGCTTCGGCACCCAGGTTTCGAGGCTCACGTGGCGGTCCTGGTCGAAGAAGAATTTGGCGTCGGCGAGCCGCGCGCGGATCACTCGCTCATTGCCGGCGACGATGGCCTTGCCTCCATCGGCCGCCTTCAGATTCGCCACCAATATGAATCGGTTGGCGAGGTTTCCTCCCCCTGCAAGGGGGAGGTCGGTCGGCGCCTGCGCCGACCGGGTGGGCGTCTTCGCGGTTGACCCCTCCCCGGAC
>JBAUOI010000542.1:0-5275 GCA_049579665.1 Methyloceanibacter sp. | reverse complement strand
GGTCCTCGCCGACCGGGACGTGGGTCGCGTGATAGAGCAGAATGTCGGCGGCCATCAGGTTCGGATAGACATAAAGGCCCGCGCTCGCGTTCTCGCGATCCTTGCCGGCCTTCTCCTTGAACTGGGTCATGCGGTTGAGCCAGCCGAGCCGCGCCACGCAATTGAAGATCCAGGCAAGCTCGGCGTGGCCACTGACCTGGCTCTGATTGAAGACGATGTGCTTCTTGGGATCGATGCCCGAGGCGATGAACGCCGCGGTCACCTCGCGGGTGTTCTTAGTCAGCTGGTCGGGGTCCTGGAACACGGTGATGGCGTGCAGATCGACCACGCAATAGAGGCACTCATGCTCGGCCTGCAGCGCCACGAATTTGGTGATGGCGCCGAGATAATTGCCGAGATGGAGGTTGCCCGTCGGCTGCACGCCCGAGAACACGCGGGTCTTGGTCTTGGTCCTTTGCATGCTTCCGCCCTGTACGAAGGGCGGGTTATGGCGCGGGTGACGCCCCAGCGCAAGCTCTGCCCGCGCGGGTTCAGCCGCAAGCGGCTTCCATCTCGCGGATCTGCTCGGCGATGGCGACCGTTCGCTGGGCCATGCCGAAATGCAGCCGCTCGACCATGCGGCCCTCGACGACGATGACGCCCTTCTTCTCGTTCTCCTTCTGACCAAAGGCGTCGATCACCTTGCGCGACCACTCGACCTCCTCGCGCGTCGGCGAGAAGATCTCGTTGCAGGGCCAGACCTGGTCGGGATGGATCAGCGTCTTGCCGTCCATGCCGAGCGTGCGGCCGCGCTCGCATTCCTCGCGCAGGCCAAGCTCGTCCCTGAAGTCGTTATAGACCCCGTCGATGATGTCGAGGCGGTAGGCGCGCGCGGCGACCAGCGTCATGGCGAGCCAGGGCACGACGGCGAAACGGTCGTGCAGCGCGCGGGCGCGCGATTCCTTGATCAGGTCGTTGGTGCCCATGACCAGGCAGCAGAGTCGGTTCTCGGAATAAACGGCGGTGGCGGCGATGGTGCGCGCATTGAGGATCGCCATCGGCGTCTCCATCATCGCCCACAGCCTGATCTTCTCCGCGGCATGCACGCCTTGCAGGATGTTGGCGGTGCTGATGATGTCGCCAGGATGCACGACTTTCGGCACGAGGATGGCATCGGGCTCGGCCGCGCAGGCGGCAAGCAGATCCTCGATGCCCCACGGCGTCTCCAGCGCGTTGACCCTGATGACGATCTCGCGGCCACCATAGCCGCCGCTCTTGACCGCCGCGCAGACTTGCTCGCGGGCGAGTTGTTTCGCGTCAGGCGCCACCGCATCCTCAAGATCGAAGATGAAGGCGTCGGCGGGGATGGACTTGGCCTTCTCCAAGGCCCGCGCGTTGGACCCCGGCATATAAAGCACGCTGCGCCGCGGCCGGCCTTGCATGATGCTTGCCCTCGCGTTTGCTGCACTGCAACATAAACGAAGGATCGCGGTTCGCCAAATGCCTAGGTGGCCTGGTCCTTGATCAGATCGCGGAAATTGGCCGCGCCGAACAGATGCGCGGCGCCGAGATACGTCATAAGGCCAAGCCCGACCAAGGCGACGATGGCTAAAGCTTGGAGCAACAGACCGTTCGCCGGGTCGAACCAGGGATCGAGCAGTCTCACCAGGGCGAACACGACGGCACCCATCAGGGCGCTTGCGGCGGCGATGCCCCAGACGCATCGGCGAAAGATCGGGTCGAAGGTGAAACCCTCGCGTCGCCGATGCGTGGTAAAGAGGAGGGCGACGTTGATCCAGCCCGTGAGCGTGGTGGCGATGGCGATGCCGGTTGCGCCGATCGTCGTGAACAGCATGATGCTCAACACCACATTGGCCGCCATGGCGATGCCGGCATAGATCATCGGCGTCTTCGTGTCCTCGCGGGCGAAGAAGCTCGGCTGCAGCACCTTGATCAGCACATAAGCTGGCAGGCCGAGCGCAAACGCGGCGAGCATCGAGGCTGTGGCATGCGTATCGATGGCGGTGAAGGCGCCGCGCTGGAACAGCACGCGCACGATCGGCTCAGCCGCCAGGTAAAGCGCGATGGCAGCGGGCATCGTCAAGAGCAGAGCGAATTCGAACGCGCGATTCTCGCTCGCAAGCACCGCGGCATGATCGCCGGATCTGAGCTTGTAGCTGAGCGCGGGCAGCAGCACCACGCCGATGGCGACGCCGATCACGCCTAACGGCAGCTGGAACAGGCGATCGGCATAGTACAGCCAGGACACCACACGATCCTGCAGCGTGGCGATGATGGTTGAGATGACGACGGTGATCTGCCCGATGCCGCCGGCGATCACGCCCGGCGTGGCGAGCGCCGCCAGGCGGCGCATCTCGGGCGTGAGGCGCGGCCGCTGCCAGGGCACGCTGATGCCGATCCTGGCGGCGGCGGCGATCACGACCAGGACCTGCAACACACCCGAGAGGATTATGCCCCAAGCAATCGCGACCGCGGCGGCGCTTTGGTCGGTGCCGCCGGAGGCGATGAATGCAAGCAGCACGGCGATCAGCACGACATTCAGCAGCGTCGGCGTCAAGGCGGCGATGGCGAAGCGGCCATAGGCATTGAGCACGCCGGTATAGAGCGCGACCAGCGACACGAAGGGGAGATAAGGCAGCGCGATGCGCGCGAGCAACACGGCGAGCGCGAATTTCTCCGGGTCGCTGCTGAAGCCGGGGGCGAGCAGCAGCATCAGCCACGGCATGGCGATCTCGGCAAGGACGGTGAAGGCGACGAGCAGGACCAGGAGGCCGGCAAGCGCCTGACCGGCAAAGGCGCGGGCAGCCTCGGCACCCTCGGCATGCAGACGCTTGGCGAACAGCGGAATGAACGCCGCGTCGAAAGCGCCCTCGGCGAACAGCCGGCGGAACATGTTGGGCACGCGGAAGGCGACGAAGTAGGCGTCGGCCGCCGAGGACGTGCCAAGCACCGCGGCGATCAGAACGTCGCGCGCGAAGCCGAGCACACGGCTGAGGACCGTCATCGACCCTACGGTGGCGAAGCCGCGATAAAACCGCATCAGGCCGGCAGCAATGCGGGCTCGGGCCGCGCGGCAAGTGCCTTGAGCAGCCGGTCGCGAATGGACGACTCGCGGCTCTTGCTGGTGATCTTCTTGCCGGTGAGATCGGTCACGTAGAAGACGTCGACGGCCTTCTCGCCGAAGGTCGCGATATGCGCCGAGGCGATGTCGAGATTGAGATCGGAGATTTCGCGCGTCACGTCATAAAGCAGGCCGGGGCGGTCCAGTCCGTTGATCTCGATGACGGTGAGCGCATCGGAAAGCGTGTTGTCGATCACCACTTGCGGCTCGACGGTGAACGCCGAGAGCTTCGGCTTCGGCTTACGCTTGGTGGAGACCACGTCGGTGAGACGCACATCGCCCTTGAGCAGGCGCTCGATGATGACGGCGATCTTACGCGCGCGCCGTTCCTCGTCCTCGGCATGATCGAACTCGCGCTCGAGGTGGATGGTATCGAGCGCCATGCCGTCGCGGGTGGTCGAGATTTGCGCATCGACGATATTGGCGCCGGCGCCGGTGCAGGCGCCGGCGACCATGGCGAGCAGCCGCGGGTGGTTGGGCGCCAGCAGGGTAATCTCGGTCACGCCGCGGAAGGCGTCGGTGGCGATATGCGTGACGATCGGCCGGCTTTGCGCCTCGGCGTCGCGGATCAGCTTGGCATGCTCGGCGACGACGGCGAGATCGGTCCTGAGCCAATAGGACGGGTAGTGGCGATCGATGAAGCGCTCGAGGTCGTGCTTCGGCCAGCCGGCGAGACGCTCTCGCAGCTCGTCCTGGGCGCGCGCCACGCGCTCGCTGCGGCTGAGCGTGGTATGGCCGCCGCCCAGCAGCGGCTCGGTCTCGAAATAGAGCGTGCGCAAAAGCTGGCCCTTCCATCCCGTCCACACCCCAGGCCCCACCGCGCGGATGTCGGCGACGGTCAGCAGCAGCAGAAGCTTGAGCCGCTCCCGGCTCTGCACCAGCGCCGCGAAGTCGCGCAGCGTCTTCGGATCGTTGAGGTCGCGGCTCTGCGCGAACAGGCTCATGGAAAGATGGTGCTCGACCAGCCAGGCGGCGGTCTCGGTCTCCGAGGCGTTGAGCCCAAGGCGTGGGCCCAGCTCACGGGCGATACGGGCACCGGCGATCGAATGGTCCTCGTCGCGACCCTTGGCGATGTCGTGCAGCAGCGCCGCGACATAGAGCGCGCGGCGGCTGTCGATGGTGCGCACGACCTCGCTCGACACCGGATGCTCCATGGCGAATTTGCCGCGCTCAATGCCCGACAGAAAGCCAATGGTGCGGATCAGATGTTCGTCCACGGTGAAGTGGTGGTACATGTTGAACTGCATCATCGACACGACGCGGCCGAAATCCGGGATGAAGCGGCCAAGCACGCCGGCCTCGTTCATCTTGCGCAACACGCCTTCGGGATCGCGCGAGTCCGTCAGAAGCTTCATGAACAGGCGGTTCGCGGTCGGATTGGCGCGGAGAGCGTCGTCGATCAGGCGGAAGTTCGAGCGCACCTGACGCAGCACCTCCGGCGAGAACGACGCCTGATGCTCGTCGGCGAGCGAGAACAGGCGGATGAAGTTCACCGGGTCCTTGGCGAAGGCATCCTTGCTGACGGCGTAGATGCGGCCATTCTCGATGCGGAAGTCGGAAGTCCGCCTGAGCTTCGCGCGGCGGCGCCAGCTGAACGGCGCAAGCAATGCGTCGAGGGCGGGCAAGCCCTTCAGCTGCTTCAGCTCGAGCGCGGAGCAGACAATGCCGGTCAGGTCGCCGACTTCCTTGGCGACGAGGAAATAGTGCTTCATGAAGCGCTCGACCGCACTCAAGCCTGCATGGCCCTTATAGCCGAGTCGCTCGGCCATCAGCTGCTGCACATCGAAGCCGAGCCGTTCCTCGGCTCGGCCGGTCAGGAAATGCAGCTCGCAGCGCACCGTCCAGAGGAAGCTCTCGCAGCGGCGGAAGCTGCGATATTCGTGGCGGTTGAACACGCCGGCCTCGACGAACTCTTCTTCCGCCTTGTTGGGATAGAGGTGCTTGGCGAGCCAATGCAGCGTGTGCAGGTCGCGTAACCCGCCTTTGCCGTCCTTGACATTGGGCTCGACGAGATAGCGCGATGTCCCGGAGCGGGCGTGGCGGACATTCTGCTCGGCGAGCTTTGCCTCGACGAACGGGCGCGGATTGCCTTCCAGCACCTCCTTGCGGAAGCGATGTTGGAAATCGGCGAACAGCGGCGCGTCGCCCAAGATC
>JBAUOI010000541.1:0-4353 GCA_049579665.1 Methyloceanibacter sp. | reverse complement strand
GAGCAGGACGGACAGGACAGGGATCGCGCCGGCACTGAATAAGGCGCCGAACTCGCCGAGCGGCAGCACCCGATTGTCCAGGAAGCCGCTGGCCAGTATGATGCCCGCGATGCCGACAACCACGATGAGTAGTCAAGCGAGCGACTCAATGAAGCTGAGATGCGCGAGCTTGATCCGATAGGCGGGCTTGGCGAGCAGCAAGAGCAGCACGCAGGACGCCATCACCGCGCCGCCCTGAAAGCCGCCACCCGGTCCGAGATGCCCGTGCATCACGATATAGGCGGCGAAGATCGCGATCAGGGGAACGAGAATGTCCGCGCCGTTCTGCACGATCTCCGTCGATGGCGTCTCCTTCAGCGACCTCCGTATTCCCGCCTGCACCTCGTCGTGCTCCTTACCGCCCGCGCCGAGCAGAAGCCCGACACCGGCAGCCACCATGAACAGAACCGCGACCTCGCCGAGCGTGTCGAAGGCGCGGTAGGTCAACAGAATCCCGGTGATGACGTTGGGAGCGCCGAGCTCGCGTGGAACGAGATCCACGTAAGCTGCCGCCAACTCCGGCAGCGAACTGCGCTGACTATAGTTGAGGGCGATGGTCGCGAAGATGACGCCGAGAAAGGCGATTAGGACGATGGCCGCCCCGCGCCGCATCACACTTCGCTCCGTTTCCGGTCCGCGCGATGCCTCTGCCGAAGGCGATTGCGCCGGGTGCAGAATTGCATTCGCGGCGCGGGCGAGCGCGTGCGAAGAGATCGGATTGGTCATCAGCACGAAGTAAGCGATGATCAGTAGCTTTAGGCTCCAGTCGGGATGGTAGAAGGCGATCCCCACCAGCACCAGCGTGTTGCCGAGCGTGGAGGCCTTCGTACCCGCTTGGATTCGCGTGAAGGCGTCAGGCATGCGGAGCATGCCGAGGCCGGCGGAGAATAGAAACACCGCGCCGATCAGAATGGTAATGCTGCCGATGAGCTCGGCCATCATTTCCTCGCGTTCCTGGTTTTGTGGATGGCGTAGAGGAAGATGATCGTCGACAGTCCGGACCCGATCGACGCTTCCGTCATGGCGACATCCGGCGCGCCAAGCAGGAGGTAGCAGACAGCCGCGAACAGGCTCGCCAGCCCTGCGCTGACCGAAGCGGCCAGGAGACTTTTGAGGCGCACGGCAAGGAGTCCGCTTGCCAGGATACCGCCGCACAGCAGATAGACCAGAAGCTCAAGCATGAGAGCTACAAACCCCGCTCAAGGTAGCGCGCGACGGCGAGAACGGCGAGAAAGCTCAGCACGCCATAGACCAGCGCGGCGTCCAGATAGATGAACCTCTCCGCCACTAACGCGTAGAGGGCCATCGTCGAGATGGAGACAATCGTGAGCGCGTCAACGGCGGCGATGCGGTCGATGACCGTAGGACCAAGCGCGAGGCGCAGTACGCCGAAGCCGATGCCGCAAAAAATGAGGACCGCGGCCGCCATCAGGATGTAATCAGCCAAAGCTTTTCTCCAAATGCTTCTCGAACGGGCGGGCAATGGTCCGGCTGGGGTCGGTAGCATCGATAGTCCGGATGTCGAGACAATGGACCGTGAGTTCATCCTCGCTTATATCGAGGACGAGCGAGCCCGGCGTTAGGCTGATCGAGTTCGCCAAAGCGAGCCGGCCAATGGGCGATTTCAATCTGGTCTTCACCTTCACGACGCCGGGATTGACGCTGACACGCGGCGCATAAACGTATCGCATCATATTGATGTTGGCCCGGACGAGCTCCACCAGGAACACGCCCGTGTAGAGGATGAAGTGATAGAGGCGCTGGGGAGAGAAGCGGATGCCGCGCCAGATCTCGAATTTCCGCGCGAACGCGTAAGCCATGGCGGCGGAGATCAGTGTGCCAGCGGCCACGGACTCGATGGCGAGCGATGAGCTGATCGCGACCCAGATGAAGGTCAGGAGGATCCATAGCCACAAGAATCCCCCCGGGGGTCTCATGCCTTCACCTCGACGGGCTCGGTTTTTGCCTTGGTTTTGCTTCCGAACATCGCCACGTAGGCGGTCGGCAAAAAGATCAGCGTGAGCAGCGTCGCGACCAGAAGCCCGCCCATGATCGAAACGGCCATTGGACCCCAGAACACAGTGGGCACAATCGGAATCATGCCGAGAACCGTGGAGATGGCGGTCAGCACGATGGGACGCAGGCGTGCGCTGCTTGCGTCGATGGCCGCCTGCATCACGTCTTTTCCCTGTTCCCGCTCCGAGTCGATCTGACCGATCAGGATCACAGCGTTCTTGGTGATCATGCCCAGCAACGCCAGGATTCCAAGAATGGCAACGAAGCCCAGCGGCCGGCCCGAGAGCAGCAGCGCTCCCACCACGCCGATCAAGCCTAGCGGTGCCACGCTCAGCGCAAGGAAAAGGCGCCGAAAACTCTGGAGCTGGAACATCAAGACCGTGATCATGATTAGCAGCATCAGCGGCACGACCGCGATCACGGAAGCCTGCGACTTCTTGCTCTCTTCGACGGTGCCCCCAACGGCGATCGAGTAGGACGGCGGAAGCGACTTGGTCAGGGTTTCCACGTCGGAGGCGAGCGAGTTCACTATCGTTTCCGGCGAAACTCCCGGGACGACATCGGCCTGCACTGTGAGGGTGGGGATGCGATCCCGCCTCCAGACCACGGGCGTGGATTGGGTATATTCAAACGTCGCGAACTGACCGAGCGGGACTGTGCGCCCGTTCGGCAAGGGAACGGGCAACTGGCTCAGAGTGGCGAGTGAGGCGCGATCTTCGTCGGTTGAGCGGACGACCACGTCGACCAAGTAGATGTCGTCGCGAACTTGCGAAATCGAGATTCCCGAGATGACCGTATTGAGCACGCTGGCCAGCGCGTCCGAGCTCAGGCCGAGCAGCCGTGCCTGGTCCTGGTCGATTTGAATGCGCACCTCGCGGGCAGGTTCGATCCAATCGAAGTTCACGTTCTTTGCGCTGTGGCTCTTGGCTACCACCTGCGCGAGTTTAAGGGCGATTTCCCGGACCTGGGCGAGGTCGGGGCCGCTCACGCGGTATTGCACCGGCCATCCGACGGGTGGTCCAAGCTCGAGGGGATAGACGCGCGCCACGACGGCGGGGAATTCTTCGGCCATGACCTTTTCGAGCTTGACCTTGAGTCTTTCGCGCGCCGGCACGTCTTTCGCCACGACCACGGCCTGACTGAAGAAATCGTTCGGCAGCTGAACATCGAGCGGAAGATAGAACCGGATGGCGCCCTGGCCGACATAGGTACTCCAGCGCGCCACGTCCGAGTCATCCTTAAGGACGCTATCGAAGCGCTCCGCCATTGTTTTGGTCGCGTGGATGGAGGCATTTTGCGGCAGGGTCAGATCGACCAGGAGCTCCGGCCGGTCCGAAGAGGGAAAAAACTGGTTGGGGATCAGCGGGACTGCAAAGATCGAGGCGACGAATAGCGCCAGCGCAAGAGGAATCGTGAGCCATCTTGCGCGTATCGCTCCCGTAAGCAGACGGCGATAGAGCTTTAGGAGAAATCCTTCCTTCGTCTCCGTCGACTTTGGCGGTGCCAGGATGAGGACGCCAAGCAGCGGCGCAAAGATGACCGCCACGAACCAAGACACGATGAGAGCGATCGCGACGACGGCGAACAGCGAGAAGGTGTATTCACCGGCTGAGCTGGCTGCGAAGCCGACGGGAACAAACCCGGCAATGGTGACAAGCGTGCCGGCCAGCATGGCAACGGCATAAGTCCGGAAGGCGAACGTTGCCGCATCGACGATGTTATCGCCTTGGGCAAGCCTGCTGAGAGTCGCGTCGGTCGTGGTCATTGCATCGTCAACCAGCAAAGCAAGCGCGATAATGAGCGCGCCGAGCGATATCCGCTGCATATCGATGCCGGTCAGCTCCATGAGCGAGAAGACGATGGCGAGTGTCAGCGGAATGGCGAGCGCAATGACCAAGCCGGGGCGAATGCCGAGGCTGATGAAACTGACCACGAGAATGATGGCCACAGCCTGCCAAAGCGAGGTCATGAAGTCGGCGATGGCATGCTGGACAGTGACCGCCTGGTCCGCGACCAGGATAGGCTGAATCCCCACCGGCAGATTGGCGGTGATTCTCGCCATGGCCTTGGTGACGTTGTTGCCGAGCGTGAGAATGTCGCCGCCGTCGCGCATGGCGATGGCAAGGCCAATCGCCGGCTTGCCATTCACCCTGAATTGCGGCTGGGGAGGATCGACGAAGCCGCGGTGAATGCGCGCGATGTCGCTGAGGCGAAGCATGCGTCCGCCAACTGCGAAATTCACGCCCGCTATGTCTTGTTCGGACTGGAACGCGCCTGAAACTCTCACCGAGACGGATT
>JBAUOI010000540.1:0-1593 GCA_049579665.1 Methyloceanibacter sp. | reverse complement strand
GCTGAAGGCCTTGCAGAAGGAACTCGGCATCACCTTCGTGTTCGTGACGCACGACCAAGGCGAAGCGTTGTCCATGGCCGATCGCGTGGCGGTGTTCAACGAGGGCAAGATCGTCCAGGTTGGCGTGCCCGAAGATGTCTATGAACGGCCGAGGTCGCGCTTCGTCGCCGACTTTGTCGGCTCGTCGAACGTATTGTCGCCCGAGTTCGCGTCCCGCCATGGCGGCGCGGCCAAATGGACCAGTCTCAAGCCCGAGAAGATCGGCGTGTTCCCGTCCGGGAAAAAAGTCGGCGACGGGCAGTCCCATGCCGATGGCGAGATCAAGATGATCAGCTATCAGGGCGCGGTCACGCGCTTCAGCGTGGAGACCGGACACACTCGGCTTTGCGCCGAAACGCCAGCCGGCGGACCGAGCCTTAAACAGGGCGATAAGGTACGCCTGATCTGGCCAAAGTCGTCGATGGTCACCATGGAGGAGGACGCGTGAGCCACGTGGCCACAGTCGAGAGGGAGAGCGGCATCTCCGACAAGATCTCCGATATCTTCTTCGCGCGGCCTAAGCTCCTGACCCTCCTACTTCTGCTGCCGCCGCTGCTGTGGATCGGCATTGTCTATGTCGGCTCGCTGTTCGCGCTGCTGTTGCAGAGCTTCTACTCGCTCGATGACTTCTCGGGACTCGTTGTCCGTGAGTTCACGCTCTCGACCTATGCGCAGTTGCTGGAAGAAGCCAACATCCAGATCATCATACGCACGGTGAGCATGGCGGCGCTCGTCACGCTCGCTTGCGCCGTCATCGCCTTCCCCATCGCCTATTACGCGGCGCGCTACGCACGCGGCTGGACCAAGGCGCTGTTCTATCTCGCGGTGATGATGCCGTTATGGTCGAGCTATCTGGTCAAGGTCTACGCGTGGAAGCTCATTTTGGCCAAAGAGGGCATCCTGACCTGGCTCGCCAAGGGCCTGCATCTTTCGTGGCTCATAGACGGCATCCTGGCCCTGCCGGTGATCGGCGGCCCGTCATTGTCGTTCAGCTATATCGGCACGTTCCTGGTCTTCGTCTATATCTGGATCCCCTACATGATCCTGCCGACCCAAGCGGCGCTGGAGCGCGTGCCCATCAACTACATCGAGGCGTCCGCTGATCTCGGCGCCGAGCCGAAGCAGACGTTCTGGACGGTGATATTTCCGCTCGCGCTGCCCGGCATCATCGCCGGCTCGATCTTCACCTTCTCGCTCACTCTCGGCGATTACATCGTACCAACCATCGTCGGCAACTCGCGGCTCATGATCGGGCAGGCCGTGTATACGCTACAGGGAACGGCGGGCAACGTGCCGCTGGCTGCCGCCTTCACCGTCGTGCCGATGGCGATCATGGGCATCTATCTCTGGGTCGCCAAGCGCATGGGGGCGTTCGATGTCCTCTGATCCAAACCGCACCACGCCGCTTGGACTGCGCCTTTCGGCCATCGCCGGGCTTCTGTTCCTGCATCTCCCGCTGGCGCTGATCTTCCTCTACGCCTTCACCACGGAGGAGCGGAGCTACCAGTTCCCGCCGCCCGGCTACACGACCAAATGGTTCGGCCGCGCCTGGTC
>JBAUOI010000539.1:0-1891 GCA_049579665.1 Methyloceanibacter sp. | reverse complement strand
CTACGGTGCTTGGCCTCAGGTCGGCGTGCCTGCGGGGATCGTCCTCGGAACGGGCACCTACGCCCTTCTGTCGGCCACTCTGACCGACCAGCAATTCCTCGCGTGGGGCTGGCGGGTTCCCTTCCTTGCCAGCGCGCTGATCATCGCCCTCGGTATGTGGATTCGACTCACCGTTACCGAGAGCCCGATCTTTCAGGAGACGCTCGATGCGAAGTCGACGGCACGCATGCCCGTGCTCGACGCTCTCAAGACCTACCCGAAGGAGATCGCGCTGGCCGCCGGATCGGCGCAAAGAAAAGCCGGTCCGTTCCGGGGGAGGGAAGGCGGACCGGCATACGGACGCGGGGGGAATGCGTCCGGGTAATCCGTGTATCGCGTCGCGTTTACTCGGCGGCGACGAGGCGCACTTTTCCCTTGGTCGACGGCCCACGGTCGAAGCCGAGCGAGGCGGCGACCGCCGCATGCGTGATGCGCCCGTTGCGGACATTGAGTCCGGCGGCGAGATGCGGATCGTCGTCGAAGGCGGCCACGCCTTTGTTGGCGAGCTTGATCAGAAAAGGCAGCGTCGCGTTGTTGAGCGCCTGCGCCGAGGTGACCGGCACCGCGCCCGGCATGTTCGCCACGCAGTAATGAATGATGCCGTCGACCTCGAAGGTCGGATCGACGTGGGTCGTGGGCCGTGAGGTCTCGAAGCACCCACCCTGATCGATCGAAACGTCGACCAGCACGGCGCCGCGCTTCATGCGCGGAAGCATGTCGCGGGTCACGAGCTTAGGCGCACTCGCGCCGGCGACCAGCACCGCACCGATCACCACATCGGCGGCCAGCACTTCGGTTTCGATGCTCTCCATGGTCGAGGCGAGCGTGCGCACACGGCCTTCGAACAGCTCATCGAGCTGGCGCAACCGCGGCAATGACCGGTCGATGATCGACACGTCGGCGCCAAGGCCGACCGCCATGCGTGCGGCATGCGTGCCGACGACACCGCCGCCAAGCACGACAACTTTGGCGGGGCGAACGCCTGGGACGCCGCCCAACAGCACGCCACGTCCGCCGGTCGGGCGACGCAGCGCAATTGCCGCGGCCTCAATGGCCAGGCGGCCGGCGACTTCGCTCATCGGCGCAAGCAGCGGAAGGCCTCCGGCTGGATCCGTAACGGTCTCGTACGCGATCGCGGTCGCGCCGGATGCCATCAGCCCGCGGGCCTGCTCCGGATCGGGCGCGAGATGTAGATAGGTGAACAGGATCTGATGCGGCTTGAGCCTGCGATACTCGACCGCCTGAGGTTCCTTGACCTTGACGACCATCTCCGCCTCGGCGAACACGGCTTCCGCCGTGGGGCGAATGCGGGCGCCGGCCTTTTCATAGGTCGCGTCGTCGGCGAAGATGCCGGCACCTGCGCCGGACTGCACCAGGACCTCATGGCCGCGCGCGGTCAGCTCGCGCACCGAACCGGGCACGAGCCCAACCCTGAATTCGTTGCACTTGATCTCTGTCGGAACGCCGATGCGCATGATGTCCTCCGGTTCCAGGACCTAATTGTCTACCTTGGAGACTGCCTCAAATCGGGGAACGATTGTTGGCGTTTTATTCAGCGAATTGGTGATATATTGCAGGATATCGGTGGTATATCCGCCAGAGACGCAGGAAAATGAAAGAAATTCCAATAGACGCGCTGGATCGCGCGATTCTCGGAGCCCTGCTCCATGACGGCCGTTTGAGCCAGGTCGAGCTTGCCGAGCGCATCCCACTCTCGGCTACGGCGATCGCCCGGCGCATTCGGGCCCTCGAAGAGAAGGGCGTCATTGAAGGCTACCAAGCGCGCATCAACCGCCAGGCGCTCGGTCTCTCAATGACGGTGATCGTGCATATCGGCCTCACGAGTCAGAAC
>JBAUOI010000538.1:0-1643 GCA_049579665.1 Methyloceanibacter sp. | reverse complement strand
GTTTCATTCATTCTCGTCATGCCGGCGCAAGCCGGGATCCAGGGCAACCGGCATGGAGCGAGCGGCTCTGGATACCGGCTTTCGCCGGTATGACGGAGCGTGTTGTCGCCCCGAACACGAAAACAAGCGTCACCAGACGCAAGCCAGGATCCAGGGGCAACACTCTCTGAGCAAGCGGCTCTGGATACCGGCTTTCGCCGGTATGACGGAGTTTGTTGTGAGCGCCGGAGTAAAATGCTTAGCGGTAGAGCACGGCGCCATCCGGGGAGTGGCGATGCTCCCAGCCGGCGCGCTCCAGGCGTGTCGTCGGCGGCTTCGGGATAGCCGATGCAGAGATGGCCGATGAACACCCAGTCGTGCGGCACGTCGAGAATCTCGGCGATGCGCGCGGGCGCGAGGATCGACACCCAGCCGACGCCGATGCCTTCCGCGCGGGCGGCGAGCCAGAGCGTGTGCACGGCGTTTACCACGGAGTAATCGAGCGTCTCCGGCATGGTGAGCCGGCCGAGCCCCGCCCCTTGCGCGGTCGAGCGGTCGGAGAACACGGCGAGCTGGCAAGGCGCGTCGTCGAGGCCGGCGAGCTTGAGCCGCGCATAGAGCGCGGCGCGGTCGCCCGTCTGCATCTCGAGCGCGTCCTTGTTGCAGGACTCGAAGCATTGGCGGATGAGCGCGCGGCGCGCCTCGTCCTCGACGATGACGAAGCGCCAAGGCTCGGAGAGACCCACGGAAGGAGAGAGACAGGCGATGCCGATCAGCCGCTCGATGGTGCCTGGCAGCAAGGCCGCGCGCTTGAAGCGCCGCACGTCGCGCCGCCAGCGCAGCAGATCGTAAAGCCGCTCGCGAAACGCCGCGTCGAACTCTGGCGCCCGGACTGAGGGCAATTCGCTCAACCTATCCACTCGTAACACTAGCACGGATGGGACCGAGACCACCGTCGAGAACCTGGTAGTGCCCAAGGGCGTGAAGGCACTTCGCTGACGGCTCCTCCTTGATTTCAGGACCGAGTATTGCTGAATGCGTGGACAAGCCCGAGTTCATTGAAAAAGCTCCCGCCTACTATGCCCTCGGCCTGGTTGTCGCTCTTTGGGACAAGCCCGAACCATTTCTGATCGAAAAGATCAGCTCCGTCGCCTATGGCCTCTCGATCAACTCGAAACAGGCTGAGACCTTCTTTGGCAAGGCTCCTCTTCTCGACGCTGCAATCAATCTACTTTTGGAAGAGGGCGCACTCGTACGCATCACCGCCGACTTCGGGCCCCCGATGTACAAAAAAAGCCCGCGCTGCTCGGATTGGTTCTACAAGCAGGCACCTGCCAAATTCCCCGCTTTTGCAGAATTCAAAGAGAGGCACAACGAAAAGATTTGGCTGGTCCAAGCGGTTTTCGACGTAAACAAAACCTACGATCAACTGAAGGTCACGCCACAGGATTTCGAGCTGGATAAGCAGGAGTTGGAATGGGAGCCGATCCCCCTCGATCGCGACGATCCGAAACTCCAAGAGGCTACTGAGAAGTTAGACGAGGCCATCAAAACCATTGAAGGCGACAACGGTTACGCGGCCAACCTGCCCGGAGAACGAGAATACGTCCTATCGCACCTCAAGAACTTCTCTCAGATGGTCAATACATCCGCGGGGGCCACGC
>JBAUOI010000537.1:0-2155 GCA_049579665.1 Methyloceanibacter sp. | reverse complement strand
GATGAACGCTGATCGCTTCGACCTTGCCTGATCTGAGCTGAACGGTCGTCGAAATTGGAGGCCGGCGCGCGGGGGTCACCCACGCGCCGGCCGTATCACGTCACCAAGCCTGTAAGCCGGGTTCTGTACCCCGTGAGGGGCGATGGCCATTCATCTGGGGCGTTCCTCGCGGGACGCCTCCTGCAACCAACCCGGGCGGCTGATCTGAAAGCCGACTGGCAGCGGTCTCCCGCTCCCACGCCGCCCCTATTCGGTCTTGCTCCCGGTGGGGTTTGCCCTGCCGTCCTTGTTGCCAAGAACGCGGTGCGCTCTTACCGCACCCTTTCACCCTTACCCCTCGTTCCGTTTCCGGTCCGGCGGGCGGTTTGCTTTCTGTGGCACTGTCCCTGGGGTCGCCCCCGCCGGAGGTTATCCGGCACCGTGCTTCCATGGAGCCCGGACTTTCCTCCCCGCTCCCTACGCAAATACATGAGGGCGGAGCGGCCATCCGGCCTGCTGACAGGGGTAATAAGGGGTTTGGTGCCCCTTGGGTCAAGCCGCCACGGGCCGACTGGTTACTGCCGCCCTATCCGCGTCGCGGGGGAAATGTGGCCACCTCGTAACGGCATTTTGATAGCTGCTTTGCCGTTTGTTCTCCTATCCTAGGGTGCGAACCGCCCGTCTCTGCCGGGCCCTCCCCTTAAGCTTCGGGCCGCCCGCCCCCCAAGGATGCGAGTAACGCGTGCATGCCGATGACGCTCAATCAGGATTTAGTCTCGCGCTGGCTCGCCGCCTTCCCTGAGCTCGCCGAGCTCGAGGAAGAGCATCGCGGCGATCTCCTCGGCTCGACGCAGTTCAACCGCCTGCACGGCGGCGACATCGCCTACCGGCAGGGCCAGCATTGCCATGCTTATGTGATGTGCATGGAGGGGCAGACGCGCGTGTTCAAGACCTCCGAATCCGGACGCGAGATCCTGCTTTATCAGGTGGGCCCCGGCGAGACCTGCGTGCTCACTACCTCCTGCCTGATGGCCGGTAGCGCCTTCCCGGCCGAGAGTACGGCGGAAACCGACGTGCTGCTTGCCGCGCTCCCCGCCACCGCGTTCCACCGGTTGATGGGCGCCTCGCCGCGCTTCCGCAAATTCGTCCTCGACAATTACGGGGACCTGCTGTCGAGCCTGATCATGCTGGTCGACGAGGTGGCGTTCGCCAGCCTCGATCTCAGGCTGGCGCGCCGGCTGCTCGCCGAAGCCAACGAGGAAGGCGTGGTGGCCAAGACCCACCAACAACTCGCGCTCGATCTCGGCAGCGTGCGCGAGGTCATCAGCCGCTATCTCGCCGAATGGGAGCGTATGGGCTGGGTGCATGCGTCGCGTGGCTCGATCGAGGTGAGAAACCGTTCGGCGCTTGCGGTTTACGGCGGGGAAGACGCGAGGTCATGAGACGCGGGGTACTGACTTAGGTCAGAAAGGTGACTTGGGTTACATACGAACCATTGCCACCGCCCTAAACAACCAACAGAAGTGAAAAACCCTCAAAAAACGTCCAAGGAAATCAAAGCGATGACAAACCTCTATCCCGATCGGCTCTTCGCATTGGCGACACGTGCCGCGGTCATTGCCGCCGCCGTCTCTTTCGCCCCGGTCCTGCCTGTAGCCGCCGAGGACGCCCCTGCCGCAAGCCAGGCGATGTCGCCCGCGCCGGCAGCCCCGATCAAAGGCGAGTTCGACGACCAATGCGCCATGGGTCTCGCCTCTGGCCAGACGGTCAACACCGACTGCTCGGTCAATTGGACCGACACAGATGGACACGTCTATTGCTTCTCGTCCGACTCCTCGAAGGAGGCGTTCCTCAAAGACCCGGCTGGCAACATCCGGAAGGCGAAGGACTTCCTCGCCTCCAAGCAGGTCGCGAAAGCTGCCGGCGCCAAGGAGTTCACCGAGGAGGACGTCAACAAGCGGGTCGAGGAAGTCATCGCCGAGCGGTCGAAGGACGGCGCCTTCGTGTTCCACGATCCCAAGCTCGGCGCCGACCTCAACCTGGTCTATGAGCAGATCAAGATCGTGCGCGGCATGGAAGGCTATGGCTGGTTTGCCAATGTCATCTTCCACGACAAGGACGTGCCCAAGAAGCAATACGCCATCGATTTCTGGCTGAAGCCCGAGGGCGACAAGCT
>JBAUOI010000536.1:0-4008 GCA_049579665.1 Methyloceanibacter sp. | reverse complement strand
GGACGGAGGCGCGGCGGGAGTTCGCTTTATGCAGAGGCGCGCGGCAATGCGGGCAAACCGCGGTGGAGCAGGCGTCGCCGCTGCCGTGCTCGCCTGGTACGACCGCGAGCGCCGCCGCCTGCCCTGGCGCATGGAGCCGGGCGAGACCCCAGACCCGTATCGGGTGTGGCTCAGCGAGATCATGCTGCAACAGACCACCGTCAAGGCAGTGTTGCCGCGTTACGATCTCTTCCTGCGCCGCTGGCCCGATGTGAATTCATTGGCGGCAGCCGAGCTTGACGAGGTGCTCGCCGCCTGGGCCGGCCTCGGCTATTACGCCCGCGCGCGGAACCTGCATGCTTGCGCGCGAGCTGTGGCAGAGCGTGGGGGCAAATTCCCCGAAGACGAGGCCGGACTGCGCAAGCTGTCCGGCATCGGCGACTATACCGCCGCTGCCATCGCGGCGATCGCCTTCGGCAAGCGGGCGACGCCTGTCGACGGCAATATCGAACGCGTGGTGGCGCGCCTGTTCGCCGTGATGACGCCGCTGCCCGCGGCCAAGACGGAGATCACGGCGCTGGCCGAGACGCTGACCCCTGAGGCGCGGTCCGGCGATTTCGCGCAAGCGATGATGGATCTGGGCGCCACGATCTGCACGCCACGCCGCCCGGCTTGCAGTCTCTGCCCAGTCCGGCCCGACTGCCGGGGTTATGCCGAGGGGCTCGCCGAGGCGCTGCCTTATCGCCAGGCGAAAGACGAGCGGCCGGTCAGGCGCGGCGCGACCTTCGTTGCCATCCGATCCGACGGGGCGGTGCTGCTGCGCGAGCGGCCGCTGCATGGCCTGCTGGGCGGCATGCTGGAGACGCCGTCATCCCCTTGGGCGGAGGCCAAGGCCGCCGAAAAATCGGCGCGCGGATACGCGCCGGTCACAGCCGACTGGCGCAAGCTGCCCGGCCTGGTCGAGCACACCTTCACGCATTTCCACCTCGAGCTTTCCGTCTATTGCGCGGAGGTCGGACAGGACGCGCAGGCCAAGCGCGCGGCCGAGCCCGAGCGTTGCCGCTGGTTCAAGCCACGCCAGCTATCCGGCGCCGCGCTGCCCACGGTGATGCGAAAGGTGTTGCTGCACGCGCTTGAGGTCCGGCGCGTCAGCCCTGCGGCTCGAGCTTCGCCCGCGCCGCCTCGCGCAAGGCGTCGATCGGCTTGAGGCTCCCTTCCGCCTCGTAATGCCAGAAGGTCCAACCGTTGCAGGCCATCGCCCCTTGCACATGCGCGCCGATCTTGTGGATCGAACCTTGCGCGCCGGCGCAGGCGATCGAGCCGTCGGCGCGGACTTTTGCCTCGTGTCGGGCGCCGGAATCGTAAAGCACGGTGCCGGGAGAGATCAGCCCAAGCTCGACCAGAGCGCCGAACGGGATTCGCGGCTCGGCGCGTTTCCCCTTGGCGACCTGCAGCGAATCCTTGTCGAGAGGGGAGAGCGCCGCGAGCCGCACCGTCGCGGCATCGGCGTAAGCGGGTTCGCGCTCGACGCCGACGAAATGCCGGCCGAGCCGCTTGGCGGCGACCGCGGTCGTGCCTGAGCCGAGAAACGGGTCGAGCACGACATCGCCCGCGTTGCTCGAAGCCAGCAGGATGCGATGCAGCAGCGCTTCGGGCTTCTGCGTCGGATGCGTCTTGCGCCCGCATTCCTCGCGCAAGCGTTCGCCGCCCGCGCAGATCGGGAACAGCCAGTCCGAGCGCATCTGCAAATCTTCGTTGAGCGCCTTCATCGCCTCGTAATTGAAGGTGTAGCGCGCCTTAGGCCCCATCGATGCCCAGATCAAAGTCTCATGCGCGTTGGTGAAGCGCCGCCCGCGAAAGTTCGGCATCGGGTTCGATTTCCGCCACACCACGTCGTTCAGCACCCAGAAGCCAAGATCCTGGAGGATGGCGCCGACGCGGAAGATGTTGTGATAGCTGCCGATCACCCACAGCCCGCCCGACGGCTTGAGCACGCGACGGCAGGCCGAGAGCCATTCGCGGGTGAAGGTGTCGTAAGCGGCGAAGCTGCCGAACTTGTCCCAATCGTCGTCGACGGCATCGACGCGGCTATTGTCGGGCCGGTAGAGCTCGTTGTTGAGCTGGAGATTGTAGGGCGGGTCGGCGAAGATGAGATCGATCGAGGCTTCCGGGAGGAGCTTGAGCTCCTCGATGCAGTCGCCGACGATGATCCTGTCGAGCGGGAGCTTGGCTCCCCTCTTGTCCCCCACGCCCATGACACCACTCGGGTTACGCAGTACTGCACGCGCTCGCTCCAAGGCGAGACCGGCCCATGCTGGCGGACGACGGTAAAGGCGGGCTTAATCGCCGAGGATTGGCTTGGCTCGGGCGCCATGCCAAAACCGGCCGGGACGCCGCGCTTCGAGGGATCAAGCGATGCCGCCGGGCTTTCATCGCCGGGAGATGCTGCATGCGGCGCTCGGGCTGGCAGCGCTGAAGCTGATCGGCAGCCGGGCCTACGCTGATGAGAGGGAAGGGGGGAATGCCATGGCCAAGGACATCGTCATGATCCACGGCGCCAATGAAGGCGCCTGGTGCTTCGACACGTTCAAGACGGTGTTCGAGGGCCTCGGTTGGACCTGCCACGCTCCCGACCTAATCGGACATGGGACACGCGCCGCCAACGCGGCCAAGACCCTGATTGGTGTCGGCATGGCCGACTATCGCGCCGAGCTCGAGGCGCTGCTCAGGACGCTGCCGCCGCAGCCGGTCGTTCTCGGCCATTCGATGGGCGGCGTGCTTGCCCAGCAGCTTGCCGCTGAGGGTCTCGCGAGCGCGCTGATCCTGATCGCGCCCGCTCCGCGCGCGGGCATCCTGCCGCCGACCGATGCCGAGAAGCAGCTCGACCAGGATTTGATCGGGCTCGGCGCCTTCTGGAAGACGGTGATCAATCCCGATTTTGACCTTGCTCGCGTCTACACCCTGAACCGCGTGTCGCAGGCGGAGCAGCGCGCGGTGTTCGACAAGTTCGGGCCTGAATCGGGCCGCGCCTTCTTCGAAATGTTCTTCTGGATGTTCGACCAGCGCGGCGCGACGGTGGTCGACACCGGCGCCGTCAAATGCCCGGTGCTATGCATGGTCGGCGCGGACGACAAGATCGTCTCGCCGCAAACGGCACGGGAGACGGCGGCAGCCTATTCTGGAGCGACTTTCTGGGAGCTCGAGGGCCACGGCCACATGCTCGTGCTCGAGGCCGGCGCCGGGGACATCGCGCGACGCATCGCCGATTGGTGCCCGCGCTAGACGCCTTCGCCGATTTCCTCTGGCAGGGGCAGCTCGGCGCCATTCTCGAGCAGCCTGAGCGCGCGCTCTATCGGCGAGAAGGAGCGGCGGTGATGCGTGCACACGCCGTGCTTCTTGATGGCCGCCGCATGCTCCGGCGTGCCGTAGCCCTTGTTGCTGTCCCAGGCATAGCGGCGGTAGCGGCGCGAGAGCTTCACCATCAGCCGGTCGCGCGTGACCTTGGCGACGATCGATGCCGCTGCCACGGAGAGCGACAGCCCGTCGCCGCCAACCACCGCCCGCGCCTTGCAGGGGAAACGCTTAGGAATGATGTTGCCGTCGATCAGAGCCGAGCCCGCCGGCACACCGAGACGGCGATAGGCGGCGCGCATGCCCCAGAGGCTCGCCTGCAAGATGTTGTCGCGATCGATCCGCTTCACCGGGCCGATCACCACCGACACGATCGAGGTCGCCAGGATCGCCGCGTAGCGGTCTGCGCGCGCCTCTGGCGTCAACAGCTTCGAATCGTTGAGCCCTTCCGGGATACGGTTGGGATCGAGGATTACCGCCGCGACGACCACAGGCCCGGCCCACGGGCCTCGGCCAGCCTCGTCGATGCCGGCAACCGGGCCTTGATATTGGTCCATCATCGCTGCTTCGAAATCGAAGCTCGGCGCGGGGAGCGGCAGCTTTTCGGCGGGAAGTCCCATGGCAGGGGACTTTCGCGCAAAGCCCGAGTGCTTTGCAACGTGTTCGGCGAGGACGCCC
>JBAUOI010000535.1:0-4102 GCA_049579665.1 Methyloceanibacter sp. | reverse complement strand
CTGGATCGCGCAGCGCGATCACGGCGCGCGCGGTGCCTGACGCGGCAATCACATCGGCGCAAGCAGGACCGCGACCGCCACCGTGAGCGCAAGGCTCGAGCGTGACATAGATGGTGGCACCCCTGGCTCGCGCGCCGGCGCGGTCGAGGGCGATGGCCTCGGCATGCGGGCGGCCTCCGGGCGCGGTCGAGCCGCGGCCCAGGATCTCGCCGGATTGCGTCACAACCAGCGAGCCGACGGACGGATTTGGCCAGGTGAGCCCAAGCCCGCGCCGGGCGAGCTGAAGCGCCTGCGCCATATGGACTTGGTCGCTCGGGTTCATCGATGTGATGTGGGGTGCAAGTTTAGTCTTTGGCAGAGGCCGAAGCCTCTCCGGACGCCGTTTCCTCGTCGTCCTCGGTCGCGGCAAGCTCGCCGAGTAGCGCCGAGAAATCCTTGGCCTCACGGAAATTCTTGTATACCGAGGCGAAGCGCACATAGGCGACGTCATCGAGTGCCTTCAAGGCCTCCATCACCAACTTGCCGATGGTCTCGGACTTGATGTCGTTCTCGCCCATATTCTCGAGCCGCCGCACGATACCGCTGACCATGCGCTCGATCCGCTCCGGATCGACGGGCCGCTTCCTGAGCGCGATCTGCACCGAGCGCATCAGCTTGTCGCGGTCGAACGGCATGCGCCGGCCGCTCCGCTTGACGACCGTCAGCTCGCGTAGCTGCACGCGCTCGAAGGTGGTGAAGCGGCCGCCGCAATCGGCGCACACGCGGCGGCGCCGGATCGTGGTGTGATCCTCGCTAGGACGCGAGTCCTTCACCTGCGTGTTGGTGCTGCCGCAATAGGGGCATCGCATGAGCGAACGCCCTCCCCTTTCTCACCTTCACGCCTAAGCCTCACCGGTAAATGGGATAGCGCTCGCAAAGCTCGACGGCGCGCTTCTTGACCTGTGCCTCGACCTTGCCATTGCCCTCATCGCCATTGGCCACGAGCCCATCGAGAACCTCGATGATCATGCCGCCGATCTGCTGGAACTCGGTAATGCCGAAGCCGCGCGTGGTCCCCGCCGGTGAGCCGAGCCGGATGCCGGAGGTGATCGCCGGCTTCTCCGGATCGAAGGGGATGCCGTTCTTGTTGCAGGTGATGTTGGCGCGGCCGAGAGCGATCTCGGCAGCCTTGCCGGTGAGCTTCTTGGGCCGGAGGTCGACCAGCATCACATGCGTGTCGGTGCCGCCCGAGACGAGCGCCAAGCCGCCCTTGACCAGCGTCTCGCCGAGCGCCTTGGCATTGTCGATCACGCCCTTGATGTAGAGCTTGTAGTCCGGCCGCAGCGCCTCGCCGAAGGCGACCGCCTTGGCGGCGATGATATGCATCAATGGACCGCCTTGGAGGCCGGGGAAGACGGCAGAGTTGATCTTCCTGCCGATCTCCTCGTCATTGGAGAGCACCAAGCCGGCGCGCGGGCCGCGCAGCGTCTTATGCGTGGTGGTGGTGACGATATGCGCATGCGGCAGCGGGCTCGGATGCAGGCCTGCGGCGACCAGGCCGGCGAAATGCGCCATGTCGACCATCAAATACGCGCCGACGCTGTCCGCGATCTGGCGGAAGCGCGCGAAGTCGATGATGCGCGGATAGGCGGAGCCGCCGGTGATGATCATCGCGGGCTTATGCTCCTTCGCGAGCCGCTCGACCTCGTCATAGTCGATGCGGTGATCGTCGGGACGCACGCCATACTGCACGGCGTTGAACCATTTGCCGGAGAGGTTTGGGGGCGCCCCGTGGGTAAGATGGCCGCCCGAGGCGAGGCCGAGGCCCATGATCGTGTCGCCTGGCTTCACCAGCGCAAGCATGACGGACTGGTTCGCCTGGCTGCCCGAATGCGGCTGCACATTGGCGAAGTTGCAATTGAACAGGCGCTTGGCGCGGCCGATGGCGAGTTGCTCGACGACGTCGACATATTGGCAGCCGCCGTAATAACGCCGGCCGGGATACCCTTCAGCGTATTTGTTGGTGAGGAGCGTGCCGGCAGCATCAAGCACGGCCTGCGAGACGATGTTCTCGGAGGCGATCAGCTCGATCTCGTTCTGCTGGCGCTCGGCCTCGTGCGCAATCGCGCCATAGACCTCCGGGTCGGCGTCCTTCAGATGCTTGGTGAAGAAAGCGCTCTCGCGCATCTCGGCGCGTCTTGCATCACTTGCCGTCATGCCAACTGCTCCTCGAGCTTACATCCGCCCCAACTCAACGAGGGAGACTTGCCCGCTCGCTTTGCTCCGAAGCGGCGTTTCCCTGAGTATTCGGCTGGCTCTACCACATGTCGCGGGCGCGCGCTAGCAACACCCAAGGCGTGGGCTGCTTGACGCCGCCGCGAGACGCCATGGTGAGAGAAATCGAGCGCCTGACTTAGAAAATCAATAGGCCGACGCCGTGGTCGCGCCGCCGTCTTGATTGTAGATGTCGGGCCGGAATTGCACGCTGCCGTCGGGCAAGCCCCAGGCGCTGATATAGGCGAAATAGACCGGGATCGGCTTGTTGAGCTTGACGTCGATCTGCTCGCCCGTCTGCTTCATCGAGTGAATCCGGTTGATGTCCCAGCCGGGCGTATCGCGCAGGATCCAGGCGGTCAGGGTCTCGACATTGTGCACGCGCACGCAGCCGGAGCTGTCGAAGCGCTCCGCCCGGCCGAACAGGCTCTTGAGCGGGGTGTCGTGCATGTAGTCAGAGTCCTTGTTCGGGAAATTGATCTTGATGAAGCCGAGCGAGTTCTCCGTCCAAGGAAGCTGGCGGAACTGATAATTGTAGACCTCGGTGCCGTTCCAATTGATCTGGCGGCCGTCGATAGGATTGCCGGCCGTGTCGAAGGCCTGCATGTGATAGGCGGTGAGAAAGTCCTGGCCGCGCCGAGTGAACTCGCGAGCCTTCGGCACCAGGTCTTTGTAGATGATGCTCTTCGGGACGTACCAATAGGGATTGAAATTGATCTCCTGAATCTTGCTGGAGAGCTCGGGAGACGGACGCTCGGGCTTGCCCACCACGGCGGCGTGACGCTGGGCGACCTGTCCCGATTCCACGGCTTCCACCTGCGCCGCCGGAATGTTGACCACGACGTAACGCGCGGGCGCCGATGGCGCCAAGGCTTGCAGACGCTTCAAGCTGGCCTGCAATTGCGCCAGCCGGATAACGGCCGGCACGTTCAATGCGTCAATCGTCGCGCGGTTGTCGATTACGCCCGTGGGCGGCAAGCCATGCCGCGCTTGAAACTGCTTCACCGCCGCGACGACGGCGGCATCGTATTCGCCCGGCACGCTGCGACCGACGAGGTCGCCCGAAACTTCGAGGCGCCGTTGCAAGGTGGCGATAGCCTGCCCGTTCGAGCCGGGCTTCATCACCGTCGCCGGCACCATGGGCCAGCCGCCTTGGGCGACGATACCCTGGTAGCGTTGGATCGCAGCCTTGGTCGCGGCGATGTTGCCGCTGGACAGCGTCGGCGTGCCGAGCGCCGGATTGGTGATCCAGGCTTGCGTCGCGGCGTTGCCTTCCTCGGGAGGAAGCTCATCGCCATGGAAGGCGCGCGAACCGGGCTGTTGCGGTTGCCGCTGGCCGCCGCCGAAAAGGCCGCCGCCTTGGCCGCCGAACAAGCCGCCGCCGTTCGATCCGCCCGAATTGCCGTTGTAGCCGCCGGAATTGCCGCTGTCCGGATTGCCCTGGCCGCCCTTCATCCAAGAGAAGAGGCCGGCATCGGATGGCTGGATGCTGCCGACGAGAAGCGCCGCGGCCAAACCCGCGGCGGCGAGGACGCCCCCGCCTCTCAGTCGATTCTGCAAATTCATTGGCCGCTCCCCGTCCGTTGCGGCTTCTGTCCCTAATCAACTATAGGCGCTTTGCCTTGACCACTCTAGTGCCAATGATTCCAGAACTTTGCCTCGTTATTGGCCTGAGCCGTGTCGAGTTCCAAGTACGGAATCTTCAGTTGAGCGAGACGTTACGCCGCCATCAATACAGAAGAATGTCCCTCGAAAAGCCTGATCAGGCTCTCCGCATTACATGTTGCGGGCGGAGCCAAGCTTCAAGGGCTAACGGCTGAATCGGGCGCTGTTAGGCTTATTGCCAGTC
>JBAUOI010000534.1:0-2311 GCA_049579665.1 Methyloceanibacter sp. | reverse complement strand
CCTCCCGCTTCGAGCAATTCGGATGGAGAGCGATAGCCGAAGGCAAAAGCGAACGCGCTGTTCGCGTAGATCAGCCCATCGCTGCCGAGAATGCCGATCGCCGCCGGCATGGCCTCGAGCAGAATCTTGAGGCTCATCGGTTCGAGGGTCAGCGCCTCGGCCTCCGCTCGCGGCTCGGGAAGCGCCACCACCCCCGGCCCCGGCAGCACGCGGCCTTCAAGCGCGCGCGCGATATGCTCAAGGGCCTCGCGGTCCCCTTCCACCTGGTCCAGGCGCCTTTGCGGTCTGAGGTCGGCCATTTCGGCCCCAAAAGACAAGAAACTGGATGCGACGCCCTTAGCGCGAGGAATTGGCCATCTGCCGCACACGCGCAAGCAATAGGGCGCTCGTTCGACTCATCCACTAAATTTAGGCGAATTCGGTATTTTGCAAAGGCCGAAACCGGAAACTTCGTGGACAGAGCTAAAAACGTGCTGATGAGGCGATCAGCGATCTTGCGCTATCGCAGCGCAACAATTATATTGCAGTGCAACAAAAGGATTCTGCGGCGACCCTCCTTCCGATGGGCCAGGTCCGCATTGCCTTAGGCGAATGAACCCAAGCAGAGGTGCGACCATGAGTGAAACCTATTCCCCGCAAGCGGCTGCCGAGCAGGCCCGCGACAGCTTCCGCAAAGCCGCCAAGGAATTCGAGTCGTTCAAGCTCGATACGACCGTGCCGGAGAGCGTCCGCGCTCTCGCCGAGAAGACAGTGAACCAGAGCCGCGAGGCTTATGAGCGCGGCAAGGACGCGCTCGAGGAGGCG
The DNA here is from genome assembly GCA_049579665.1 of Methyloceanibacter sp. GTDB lineage: Bacteria > Pseudomonadota > Alphaproteobacteria > Rhizobiales > Methyloligellaceae > Methyloceanibacter. Next base: position 1,507 of record JBAUOI010000534.1, on the reverse strand, counting down.
ATCGACGCGCTCGAGCGCTCATTCGACGCCGCGGGGCAGGGCGCCACCGCCTTCAATCGCAAGCTCATCGATCTTTCCCAGCGCAATCTGAATTCCGCCTTCGACCTCGCCAAGAGCCTGGCCGGCGCCAAGACCCTCGGCGAGATCGTCGAGCTGCAATCGGCCTTCCTTCGTCACCAGTTCGACGTGTTCGCCAACCAGGCGGGCGAGATCAGGGCTTTGACCAGCAAGATTGCCGCCGACACCGCCGAGCCGATCAAGAATCAGGTCGCCCGCACTTTCGAGACGATTCGGAAGTAGCCGGCGTACCCCGCGAGTCGTCGCGGGAGTGTTTCGAGGGCGTAAGCGTAGCGCGCAAGAAGGGCCTGGGGTCGAAAGCCCCAGGCCTTTTTCCTATGCGGGACTTAGTTTCGATTCGCCGCTTTCGGCCTTGTCCGGTCCACACAAAAACGGCCGGCCGCCCCGCTTGCAACGGCTGCTCGCTCCGCTTAGGTTCGCGGCCAAGGCTTCACCTACATGCCGCCGTAGCTCAGTTGGTTAGAGCGCTTGACTGTGGATCAAGAGGTCGGTGATTCGAATTCACCCGGCGGTACCAGCCTTATCGATCAATAGATAGCACCAGCGCGAGGCCGGGTAGTTGCGGGCGCGCTGGATTCGGCATGCTGTCCCTCGCGGCTCTGGTGCCGCACGCATTTTCTGTTCGCCATCATCATCATTTCATCAGTCGTCGGCCTGGCCGGTTGCGTCGGCCATCATGAGAAGGCCGTCGTCAGCGAGCCCTTGAAGCTAGGCTAAATAGCGAGATAACACGCTAGCTTACCTTGCAGTTTTCTCTGACCCCGGCGGGTTTCAACCTTGCCGGGGTTTTCTTTGCCCGCTTGTCGGCTTGAGTGGTTCCCGGCTTCGCCGGTCTGGCCGGATGACCACCGGGCGGGGCCTTTGCCATCCTGAAACAGCGCGCCCCTTGGGTATGCACTCTCGCGCCGCGCCCGGGTTTAATCCAGGCCTTCAAACAAGGCGATAGGTTGGAGGGTTGAAGCATGCAGAGAGCGATTTTGGCGGGTGCGGTCCTGGCGGCTGTACTGCTGTTCGCGGGCCAGCAGGCGAAAGCCGAATGGCTGTGCGGGGAGAATCGGTGTGTTTGGGTGAGCTACGATGTCGATGAGCCGGTCTATGCCTTGACTTGGAGCCCGCCGGTCAGGCCGAGCTGCTTCTGGAAGCAGGGCATCCTGGGCCGATGGAAGATGATCTGCCCATAGAATCGCTCGATTGCCCGCTTTGGCTCCGGCCTCGCGATGGACTGCACGCAAGGGCTTCGGTTTCGACCGGCGCCCTTTTTCAATGGTTTCAGGGGGGCGCTCCGCTTCTTTTCGCTCTCACCTGTGTCCCAAGTGTCACAGCATTCTCGGGCGAAAGCATATATGGTCGACCCATACAACGCTGCGAATGGGGGATAAGCCATGCGTGTCTTTATAGCTTGCGCGATCATCGTCTCGGCTGCGCTCAG
>JBAUOI010000533.1:0-6186 GCA_049579665.1 Methyloceanibacter sp. | reverse complement strand
GGCTTGTCTTGGCGGCAAGCGACGCGAGCCCCGCGCCGAGCCAACGCCCGGTCGACCCCGATGCGTCACGCGCCCGCGCCGCAATCCCCCCGAAGCTCACCGAAATGAAATGGCCGAGCGAGGGCGCGAGCGCATGGACTTTTGCCGCGACGCTCGCGGCGGCGCCCTTGAACAATCCTCCAAGCCAGCCGAGACCGGCGATCACGAGCGCCCAGGCAGAGAGCGCGAGCGAACGCGCCGTCCTGCCGACAAGAGCAACGACGCGCCTGATGGCTCCCGCTACATAAAGCGCGAGATCGCGGAGCTTCCCGCCGACGAAGCGCAAGCCGTTTGCCGCCGTCGCGTCGATATAATTGAGGCCGGCGATCGTCTTGGCGATCACGAACCAGATGGCCGACCGTACCGCGAACAGAACCGCGGCGACCGCGCCGATGACGGATTGCACCACGGCCTGGCGTATTTGCCGGCGCCGCGCCCGCTTCTGCTCGCGACGCTCATGCGCTTCTTGCTGCTCCCGCTGGCGTTGCAGCCAGCGATCATGGCGTTCCCTGTCGGCCGCGACCTGCGCCGTCTGAACCTTGAGCCAGCGCTGATGATCGTTGAGATCTTCCTTTGCCGAGACGAGGACCTCGCCCGATCTCGACACGGTCTCCTTGACAATGGCGACGGTCTTCTCGAACGCGGCGACGGCTTCCGCGTCGGCATCCTTCTCACGCGGCGGCCATGCGCGCTTCTCACGCATCGGACTGACCATGCGGAGCGGCTCCCCTAAAACCCGGGTCCATGGCGAGCCTCATGTGACACAAGACTCATACCGGTGACGCCTCCAGGGGGCTTTTAGGCTGACCAGGCAAGACTTCCGCTCCCCCGTCGTGGAAGCCTTAAGGTCGCGCGAGGCTGCTGATCGTCACAAGCAGGCGCAACGCGAGTGACCGCTCCCGGCGAGGACGCTGAGACGGGGAAACGCCGGAAATCAAGCAGTACCGCGTGGCTAGCAGCTCTGCGCCAAGCTTTACATTAACGGCCAAAGCCATATCGGCCTACCGTTTTTACGGGCTCCCGTTCGAAGGATGCAGAGCGTGGCGTCTTTGCCACCGCCGGCGCCGAGCGACGCGGGCGGCCTATCGATGGGCGAAAGGGGCGGAATCCGTCTCCCGACACGCCCAGTTCCGCCGCCTCTGGTTTCGGACGCGCCTCGCTCCCACCTTTGTTGCGACATATCCCTTCGCCACATCCCGTAAGTTCGGATCGGATCGGAGCTAGACATTTGACGACGGAGCCCTCGCAGCGCCTGTGGCGAGCCGTGAGCATCGGCGCGCTCGTGGCGCTTCTTATCGTTCCCGTGGCCGCATTAGCCCAGGAGGCGGGCGAGGCGCGGCAGATGGGAGCGCCGAAACATCACGCCGCCCCCGCGCCAAGCGAACCGACCGGAGAGCAGGCCAAGCCTGGCGGCGAAAGCGCGAGCCCGAGCGAGGAGGCGAAGGCGAGCGCGCCTGCCGCCGCGGTGCCGATTCTGCCCCCGCCCGTCATCACCCATCACACTCTCGGCCTCGACGGAGCGGCCCTCTCTTATGGCGCCAAGGCCGGCATGCTTCCGCTGCGCGACGCTCAGGACAAGACGATCGCCAACATCTTCTACGTCGCCTATTGGCGAGAGCCGCAAGACAGCAAGCGGCCGATCACCTTTGTCTTCAATGGCGGGCCGGGGGCTGCATCGGCCTATCTGCATCTCGGCGCGATCGGTCCCAAGACCGTCGAGGTCAGCGCCATTGGAGAATTGCTCGGTCCTCCTCCCCGCCTCACCGACAACGATGCGAGCTGGCTCGACTTCACCGATCTCGTCTTTGTCGATCCGGTCGGCACCGGCTATAGCCGCGCGGGCGAAGGCAAGAGCGAGACCGACTTCTTTGGCGTCGAGCAGGACACCCAAGCGCTCGCCGACTTCATCCGCCTTTATCTGACCGATGCCGCGCGCATGACCTCGCCCGTGTTCTTGGCCGGCGAAAGCTATGGCGGCTTTCGCGCCGTGACCATCGCGCGTTCGCTGCAGAAGACCGGCGGCATCTCGCCGAGCGGTCTCGTGCTGATCTCGCCAGCACTCGAATTTGCGCTGCTCAGCGGCGAGGATTACGACCCCCTGCCCTGGGCGCTCAGCCTGCCCTCTTTTGCGGCGGTCAATCTCGAGAGCAAAGGCGTCACCGGCCGCGAGGCTCTGGCCAGCGCGCTGCAAGAGTCCGAGCGTTACGCGCTGTCGGATTATCTCGTGGCGCTTGCCTCGGGCGCGTCCCAAGGCTCGGATGAAGCGAGCGCGAAGGTGGCCGAGCTTACCGGGCTCCCGCTTGACATCGTGCGCCGGAATTTCGCGCGGGTCTCGCCCGGCACCTTCATCAAGGAATTCGACCGCGCCAACGGCCAGGTGCTGAGCCGCTATGACGGCAGCGTGAGCGGGCCCGACCCGAGCCCTTCGAGCTCGTGGCCGCGCGGGCCGGACCCCGTGCTCGACTCGACGGTTCCGCTTTGGACGAGCGCCTTCGTGCAATATGCGCAAGACGAGCTCGGCTATAAGACCGACGCGACCTACCGTCTGCTCAATCGCGACGTGCGGCCGAAATGGGATTTCGGCACGAGCCCGACGCGGCAAGGCTATGCCGGCGTGCTCGACGACATTCAGGACGCCCGCGCCACTAACCGCGCGCTCGAAGTGTTCATCGGCACCGGCTACACCGACTTGATCACGCCGTATCTCGCGCCGACCTATCTCGTGAACCAGTTGACCCCGCTCGAAGGCGCAAGCCCGATCACCATCGAGGACTACGCCGGCGGCCATATGCTCTATCTTCGCCCGGATTCGCGCCGCGCCCTGAAGAAGGACGTCGAGGCCATGTATGAGCGGGCGCTGAAATCCTCGCCGCAGGGCTAGGGCGGAAGGCGACAGCCCGGGTGAACCGCGCAGCCGGATCGGCTAAGATGCCGATTCGGCGGACCGCGATGAGGAGGGCTTGAGGGATGTCGATCCAAAGCGCAACGCTATGCTTGGCTTTGCTTGTCGCGACGGTGCTCCCCGCTCTCGCCGAGGATGCGCCTTTAGCGCCAACGACGCCTGAACCGCAATGGACGGAGTTCCAGTCGGCCGAGCGTGGTTTCGCCGTGTCATTCCCCGGCGCGCCCAAGACGACGAACACGCCGGTCGAAGGTCAGAACCCCCTCATCCAATACGATTTCCAGGTGAGCGTCGGCGAGGACACCGTCTACAGCGTCGTCGTATTCGAATATCCGGCCGGCAAAGGGCCGAACCCCGACGCGGACGCCTTCATCAAGCTCGTCAACGCCTACGCCAAGGGCAGCGAGTCGCGCTTGCGCAAGCGAGGTCCGGCGACCATCGACGGCCGCTCCGGTTTCGAGGCGATCGCCGACGACAACAAGAGCAAGCTCAGCCATTTGATCGATGTCGTGCCTGCCGGCGACCGCGTCTATATGCTGGTCACCGCGGGGCCCAAAAGCCACGCCACGAGCGACGATGCCGAGCGCTTCCGCGATTCCTTCCGCGTGCTGGGCAATGGGCCGGACGCTGAATCGCAATCGGCATCCAACCCGCCCGCGCAGTAACGCTAGGCAACCTGCGGTTTGCGCAGATCCTCGACGAAACTCTGCACATCCCGCGACGGGGCCGGCGTGAACAGGCTCACCCCGATCATCGCCAGAAAACCGATCGGCACGGCGAACAGGGCGGCAAAATCGCGCTTTACGCCAGCCCAATTGGCTACCTTGCTCGCTAAGTCGCTCCAAGCCGTCAAAGCGGACGCTCGCGCCGTCTCGTCGGCGAGGTAATAGCCCTGCCGGAGCGCGACATAGCGCGCCGCCTCGTCCGGCGTGGCGTTTGAGAGGAAGCTCGACGTCTCGTAGAAGGCGAACGGGATATAGCGCGGCGCCAGCATGTAATAGAGACACACGGCGAGGCCCGCGAGCATGCCGGCAAGCGCCCCCTCGCCGGTCGCGCGCTTCCACCAGATGCCGAGCAGAAGCGCGGGTAGAAACGCGCTCGCCGCCAGCGAGAAGGACGCTCCCGTCATCACCGGAATTACGTCCGGCACCGCGTAGGCAACCCCTGCGGCGAGCGCAGCCACCAACACGACGGCTAGCCGCGCGATGCGGATGCGCTGCTCCGTCGAGGCGGTGAGATGCAGGCTCCGATAATAGAGGTCGTAAGAGAGCGCGTTGGCGATGGCGAGCACGAGCCCGCTGCCAACCGCGAGCAGGAGGGCGATCGCGCCAACGGCAATCACTCCGAATGAGAGGATTGCGCTCGCATCGGACGACCCGCCCGGAGGCCCGTCGAACAGCGAGAGATAAGGCGCCGCCAGCACCGAGAGCAGGCCGGCAAACGGGAGCGCCCAAAGAAACGACGTCCGTGCCTCCTCGATGGACGGCGTGACGAGACCGCGCATCAAGAGATGTGGCAGCGACGCAATCCCCGTGGCGAGACAGACCAGCAGCGCAAAGCGATTGAGGCCGTCACTTGCGGCGAAGCTGTCGAGCTTGAAGATGGCGAGCGCCGCTTTGAGGCCGGCGAGCTCAGCCCCGGCGAACACCGATCCCTGTTGCCAGACCAGCAGCGCCAGCGCGACGACGGAAACCGCGAGCAGCACGGCATATTGGACAATCTGCGTGACGCTCGCCGAGCGCGTGCCGGCGGCGAAGCTGCATAGCAGGAGCATCGCCACGGCAAGGGCAAGCCCTTTGCCCGTATCGACGGCGAAGATTTGCGCGGTGATGACGCCCAAGCCCAACAGCGCCAGAACGAGCGCGGGAAACGAGCACAAGATCACGGCGAGCACGGCGAGCGGCCTGACGCCCGTGCCGCCGAACCTCTCGCCGAGAAAATCGGCAATCGTGTAGCCGCCGAATTTGCGGAGATAAGGCGCGAGAAAAAACGCGATGATGAGGAGGCCTCCTGCCCCGCCGAGCACCAGCAAAGTCGCCCCGTCCCAACCCTGGCTCAGTGCGCCGGCGAGTTCGGCAAAGGCGAGCACGGGGACCAGCGAAACCGCGATGGCCATGCCGTTGAACAGGCCGGGCACCAGTCGGCCTGCGACATAGAAATCGGAGATCGGCCGCCGCAGCGCGACTGCCCCTGCCCTGGCATAGATCGCCAAGACTGCCAGCACGAGAAATTTGACTGCCAGCGTCACCGCGTCTCCTTACGTTGCGCTACCGCGCTTCGCGCTACTTGAGCGCTTTCATATTGCGCTACCGCGCTTCGCGCTACTTGAGCGCTTGTTTTCTCGGGCGCGGCATCACCTCGCGCAACAATACGGCGAATTGCATGAAGTCCTTCTTGCGCGGCGAGGTCTTGCGCCAGGCAAGGCCGATCTCCCGCTTCGGTTCGGGCGCGTCGAAACGCAACAGGCGGATGCCGCCGCTCGCATGCACCTCGCTCGCGATCGCCATCTCCGGCAGAAGCGTGATGCCATAGCCGTTGACGACCATCTGCACGATGGTGGCGAGGCTCGACGCGCCGAAGCTGTCGCGCGCCTCGGGCGTCAGCATGTGACAGTAAGACAGCGCCTGGTCGCGCAAACAATGACCCTCCTCGAGCAAGAGAAGACGATCCTGCGACAGCATATCGGCGTTAGCGTGACGCAAGCGCTGATTGGCTTTTGTCGCCTTGGTCGCAAGGATGAACCGGTCGTCGAACAGATAGAGGGTCTCGACCTCGGGATCGTCGATCGGCAGCGCGACGAGGATGAGATCGAGATCCCCGGTCACCAGCTCGCGCACGAGATTGGAGGTCACGGTCTCGCGCAGTTGCAGTTGCAGCGCGGGAAAGCGCCGCTGCAATTCCGGCAGCGCCGTCGGCAGGAGATAGGGCGCGATCGAGGGGATGGCGCCGAGCTTCAAGACGCCTGACAGCAGGCCTTCCTGATGCTGGGCGTAATCGAGCAGGTCGCGCACCGAAGCGAGAATGGTGCGAGCGCGCCTCGCGATCTCCTCGCCCTGCTCGGTGAACTCGATGCCCGATTTGCGGCGCTCGACCAGGCTCACCTTCAGCTCGTCCTCGAGCTCCTTGATCTGCATGGAGAGGGCCGGCTGGCTGACGGCGCAGGATTCGGCCGCTTGGCCGAAATGGCGGGTTTCCGCCAACGATTCCAGGTAACGCAACTGCCTGAGCGAGACCACGCGATAAGT
>JBAUOI010000532.1:0-5506 GCA_049579665.1 Methyloceanibacter sp. | reverse complement strand
ACGGCCTATTTCACCGCCGTGGCTGACGAACAGGGCAAGATCGCCACCTTCCCCGACATCTACAAGCTCGACCCGCCCGTCGCCGCGGCGATCATCGGCAAGCAGGCCAAGCCAGAGGCGGTGGCTGACAATATCGAGACGGGCGCGACGCCGACGCCGACGCCCAAGCCAAAGCCCGGACCCAAGCCTAGCGCCAGTGCATCGGCCCCTTCGTCTGGGTTTGGCCCTAGCCCGTAACGCTTCGCCGGCTTCAGCTTTATTCATGTGCGGTGGCTTGCGTCCTTTGCTAGGCTTCGGGCGCCGGACTGGGCATGCTCGGCAAAGGAGCATCGGCGTGCAATCGCAATACACCGTTGGCATCAGCATTGAAGGCAAGGGCGACCGGCTCGTGGTCAGAGCCGAGGACGCTTTGATCGCGGCGCTGAAAGTAAAGGCGGAGCGGCCAGAGGCGTCGATCACTTATGTGCGCCGCCTGAACCGGCGAGGCGATCAGCGCCATCCGCCGCATCGGCTCGCCGAGTCGCGCGCCTAGCGGATTTTCTGCATCACGGCGTAGATTGCGAGCGAGCCGAGCAAAAGGGCGCCGGCGAGCAGCGGCGCCTCGATGTCGCCCGTGGCCACGCGCACGACGATCAGCACGAGACAGATGATCGAGCCGAACACGGGCACGAACAGCGGCACCTCGAAGCGTCCCAGCACCTCGCTCTTGCGCCGCTTCAGAATCACGAGCGCGCCGTTCACCACCATGAATACGAGCAGCAGGAGCAGCACGGTCGCCGCGGCAAGCTCGGTGATCGAGCCGAGCAGCGCGAGCGGAGTCAGCACGAGGAACAGCGCGGCGACGGCGATATGCGGCGTTCGCCTTGCGGCGTGCACGCTGCCGAGCGTGCGGGGGAGGAGGCCTTGCCGCGCCATGCCGTAGATCAGGCGCGAGGCGGTGACGTAGTTGACCAGCGCGGTGTTGGCCACGGCGAACAGCGTGATGGCGGTAAACACGACCGGCGAGATCGACGGCGCCGCGCGCGCCATCACTTCGGTGATGGGCCCCGGGGCCTCGGCGAGTTCCTGCCACGGCACGACCGACACGGCGGTGACTGCCACGCCGATATAGAGGACCGCCGCGCCCGCCATGGCGAGGATGAGCCCAAGCGGAACGGTACGCTCGGGGTCGCGGGTCTCCTCCGCGACATTGATCATGTCCTCGAAGCCGATAAAGGCGAAGAAGGCGAGCACGGCCCCCTGCATGACGAGAAGGATCGCATGGTCGCCGTCCGGAGCCGTGGGGGTCTCGAAATAATCGACCGATCCCCAATAGGAGATGCCGGCCACGATAACGAGCACCAAACCACCCGCCTCGACCAGCGTGCAGAGCACATTGACCCACATGGATTCGCGGATGCCGCGGAACACGATGCCGGTGAGGATCAGGAGAAAGCCGAGCGCGAGCAACCAGACAGGCACGCTCTCCAAACCGAACAGCGCAATGAAGTTGGCGGCAAACACGCGCGACTGCGTGGCGATCGAGGTGAGTCCCGAACAGACCAGCGCTAGTCCCACCATGAAGCTTAGCAGCGGGTAGCCATAGGCGCGGCCGGTGACATAGGCGGCGCCGGCGGCGCGCGGATGCCGCGAGCCGAGCGAAGCATAAGACAGCGCAGTGAGGAGAGCGGCGATCAGCGCAACGACGAAAGCAAGCCACAAGGCGTTGCCGGTCTGGCCCGCGGCCTTGCCGATCAGCCCATAAATGCCGGCGCCCAGCATGGAGCCGAGTCCGTAAAGCGCCATCTGCGCCGGACCGATCGTGCGGCGAAGCGCGGGCTCCTTGTCGTAGGACGCTGCTGTTTCCTTCTCGGGTTTATCGTTCATCTTTGGGTGACCCTAGCACACAAAATGGAGGGCTCACCGAGCTGGCGGGATTTTCGCCTTGCAAAAGCCACTCTCTACGCCTATGTAACAGCATCGACATTTGGCCGGACAACATGGCCGTATCGCCTTCGCTGATTGCCAGGCGCACGCTCAACCTCCCAAACATCGACAAACTTGCTTCAGGCCGGGCTCTCGTTCGGTCTCGAGCAGAACTGCAACTGACTAACAGCGAAAGGACGACCCCTTATGACTAAGGGCACTGTGAAATTCTACAACGTGCAAAAGGGCTTCGGCTTCATCGAGCCGGAGGACGGCGGCAAGGACGTGTTCGTACATGCAACGGCGCTTGAGCGCGCGGGCATCAACACGCTTGTCGAGGGCCAGAAGGTCTCTTTTGACACCGAGCAAGACAGCCGCAGCGGCAAGACCGCGGTGGGCAAGATCGAGGCCATGTAGTCCTCACCAGGACAAACCTGGACTTGATAAAATTAGAGCCGCTCCCTTCGGGGAGCGGCTTGTTGGTTTTCAAGGGCCGGAGCCTTTGGTTCGGGCCCCGCACCGAAGCCAGCTACGCCACCTTCCGCGCCACTGGCGCGCGGCGTCGCGACTTCGCCTTGGCTGAACGCGGCGAAAGGCTCTCGTCGCTGCCCGGTACGCTGCGCGGCAGTGGATAATCCTCGCTATCGTAGAGACGCCGAATTTGGCGGCTGTCGAACCGCTCCTCCTCGACCTCGAGATAGGTGCCCAAGAGCGCCTGGGAAGGAAGCTCCTCGATGGCGAAACGTACCGCCTCCGAGGCAGCCTCAAATCGCTTATAGGTCACGCGGCCTGCGCCGCCCTTCCAGCTCCTGGCTGGATACAACTCCGCCAACGCGTTGTAATCGAATGCTGTCATCACGCAAAACCTTTCGACCGGCGCCATCGCTCGGGATGGCTATAATATTTTCTGATTCAGTTGATGCTGAACTACACCATCAATATAGGGGCTGAAGTGCGAAAAAACTAGGACAAGCGCGCTCGGATTATCCGAAATAGCGACATATCTGTCGAAAATGTGCCTCTAGCTCTTCAGGCGGTAGCCGCTCTTGAAGATCCAAGCCACGACCAGCAAACATATGGCGAGGAAGAAGCCGATCATGACGAGGCTCACCGCCGGGCTTACATCGGCGATGTTGAAGAAGCTCCAGCGGAAGCCCGAGACCAGATAGACCACTGGATTGAGCAGCGTAACCGACTGCCAGAAGGGCGGCAGCACCGAGATCGAATAGAACGTGCCGCCGAGAAACGTCAGCGGCGTGATGATGAGCAGCGGCACGAGCTGCAGCTTCTCGAAGCCGTCGGCCCAAATGCCGATGATGAAACCGAGCAGGCTGAAGGTCACAGCCGTCAGCACCAGGAACGCAATCATCCAAAACGGGTGCGCGATGTGAATCGGCACGAACAGAAACGCCGTGGCGAGGATGATCAGCCCGAGCGCAATCGATTTGGTCGCCGCAGCGCCGACATAGCCGATCACGATCTCGAAATAGGAGATCGGCGCGGCGAGCAGCTCGTAGATCGTGCCGGTGAAGCGCGGGAAATAGATGCCGAACGAGGCGTTGGCGACGCTCTGTGTGAGTAGCATCAGCATGATCAGTCCGGGCACGATGAAGGCGCCGTAAGGCACGCCCTCGATCTCGCTGATGCGCGAGCCGATCGCCGCGCCGAACACCACGAAATAAAGCGCAGTGGAAATCACCGGCGAGACGATGCTTTGCAGCAACGTGCGCCCCGCGCGCGCCATCTCGAATTTGTAGATCGCCTTGATCGCCGGTAGGTTCATCTGTCCCGCCTCACCAGATCGACGAAGATGTCCTCGAGCGAGCTTTGCGTCGTATCGAGGTCCTTAAATCTGATCCCGGCCGCGGCGAGGTCGGTGAGCAGCCCGGTAATGCCGGTGCGCGGCCCCTGTGTGTCGTAGGTGTAGACCAGCTCGCTGCCGCCATTGGCGAGCGCCAGATGATGGCCCTCGAGCGCCGCCGGGATCGCGTTGAGGCTGTCATGCAGCTGGAGCGTTAGTTGTTTCTTGCCGAGCTTGTGCATCAGCTCGCGCTTGTCCTCGACGAGGATGAGATCGCCCTTGTTGATCACGCCGATCCGGTCGGCCATGTCCTCGGCTTCGTGGATGTAATGCGTGGTCAGGATGATGGTCACGCCGGAATCGCGCAAATCACGGACCACCTGCCACATATCCTTGCGCAGCTCGACGTCGACGCCCGCCGTGGGCTCGTCGAGAAACAGCACGGTGGGTTGATGCGACAAGGCCTTGGCGATCAACACGCGGCGCTTCATGCCGCCGGACAACGTCATCAGCTTGGAATCCCGGCGATCCCACAACGAGAGACTTCGCAGCACCTTCTCGATATAGGCCGGATCGTCCCATTTGCCCCACAGCCCGCGGCTCAATGACACGGTGGCCAACACGCTCTCGAACATGTCGGCGGTCAATTCCTGTGGCACGAGCCCGACCAGCGATCGCGCCGCGCGAAAATCGGTGACGATATCGTGGCCGTCGATCGTCACTGTGCCGGAGCTCGCCCGTACGATTCCGCAGATGATGTTGATCAGCGTGGTCTTGCCGGCGCCATTCGGCCCGAGCAGCGCGAAGATCTCGCCCTTGCGGATCTTGAGATCGACGCCCTTCAGCGCGTGAAATCCATTCGCGTAGGTCTTGGTGAGATTGGAAACGGCAATAATGGGCTGCATGCTGGACGCTTGGAACGTGGCGCTGGCGGGATTGGGACGAAGCTAGGATGCGATGTCATCCCCTAGCATCAAGGCGCGATTGCGGACAACCGGGCATGTTTTGCGGAACCGATCACGATTGCGAGACGTTTTTATGGACGAGAGGGGATTAGCAGCCGCATCGCGAGGTTGAGGTTAAGCTTGGGCTTGTCTGCTTTGCGACAAAAAACATGGAGGACACCCATGAATCGTCTTTTAGCAACGACTGCAGTCGCATTGTTGCTTGGCCTCGCGCCGGCGCTTGCCGCTGAGGACTCAGGGAAGCTTCCGACGGGCCCCGGCGTGTCGCCGGAAGCGTCGAAAGAGGCGACCGTGCCCCCGTCGGGTAGCGCCGATACCTCGGGTGGCGCCGCCGAGCAGAGCTCGGCTGGGCCAAACTCGGCGGCAGGCAACACGAACTCCGCTGACAAGAGCAGCATGCCGGCTAACGACGCCGACCAATCGACCGGCGCCAAGGAGCAGAGCTCGGCACCTCCCGGGTCATCGGCAGCCAGCACCTCTAAAGCTAACCCCAGCTTAGGCGCGGAGCAGCAGACCGAGCAGAACTAGCTCCGTCCTGGCCCCGTGCAAGATGGGAGGAACCGGGGCCGCATCGCGGTCCCGGTTTCGCTTTCGCGCTCTAGCTGCGGGGTTCCATAGTCAGGCGGAGGACTTTGCCGTCGCCTTCGTCGGTCAGCGCATAAACGGCGCCGTCGGGTCCTTGCGCCACGTCGCGGATGCGGGCGCCCATCGGAATGCGCTCTTCGCCGGTGACCTTCTCGCCATCGAGCGTCAACCTGACGATCGCCTCGGAGGACAGGCCCGCGATCAGCAGATTGCCTTTCCACTCCGGGAACGTGTCGGCGGTGTAGAAGGT
>JBAUOI010000531.1:0-1576 GCA_049579665.1 Methyloceanibacter sp. | reverse complement strand
CGCGTAGGCAGAAGCGGCTTCTGCGCAAACAGCAGCAGCAGGAAGGGGCCTTCCTGCCCTGGTTGCGGTAGCGCCGCGAGCTCAGAGCTTTCATCAATGTGAGGACGGGCGGTCGCTGTGCGGCCGTCCATTTCATTTATGCGGCTAAGCGCGAATGCGGCTAGCGCTTTGCCGCACGCAATTCCTTTCTCGACAGCTTGCCGACCATGGTCTTCGGCAACTCGTCGCGAAACTCGATCTCAGCTGGCAGCTCCATCTTGGAGAGCTTGCCTCTGAGGAATTGCAGCAGCTCCGTGGCGGTCGCCGCCTTGCCCTCCTTGAGCTTCACGAAGGCCTTGGGTGCCTCGCCACGATACTCGTCGGGAATGCCGATCACGGTCACCTCGGCGACCGCATTGTGCTCGTAGAGCGCATCCTCGATCCGCCGCGGATAGACCTTGAAGCCCGAGGCGTTGATCATGTCCTTGATACGGTCGACGATGTAGATGAAACCGTCCGCGTCCATGTAGCCGACATCGCCGGTGCGGAAGAAGCGTCCGACGAAGCTCCCTTCCGTCTCTTGCGGCTTCTGCCAATAGCCGGTCATCACCTGCGGACCGGCGATGCAGATCTCTCCCGTCTCGCTGGGCGCGACCTCGACACTCGGATCATCGAGCGAGCGAATCGAGATCTCGGTGGCGGGGAGAGGAAGCCCGATCGACCCCTCGCGCTCGATCTCCGGAAGGTTGCAGCACACCACGGGCGAGGTCTCGCTTAGACCGTAGCCCTCGACGACGCTACCGCCGCTCAATTTCTGGAAGCCATGCTTCACCTCGAGCGGGAGCGCCGCGCCACCCGAAAGGCAATATTCGATCGAGGAGAGATCGAAATTGCCGATATGCGAGTGCCGCAGCATGGCGTTCAGGAGAGTGGGCACCGCGGGCATGACGCGCGGATGCAGCCTGCTGATCAGCTTCAAGGTTGGGATCAGCTCGAATTTCGGCACAAGAATCATCTCCATGCCGCTGGCGATGCTGTAATTCATCACCGTGGTCATGGCGAAGACGTGGAACAGCGGCAGGATGCCGAGGATGCGGTCGCCCTCGTTGACTTGCAGATTCCGCCAAAGCTTCACCTGATTGACGTTGGTCGAGATATTGGCGTGGGTGAGCATCGCCCCCTTGGGCGTTCCGGTCGTCCCGCCGGTATATTGCAGCACGGCGATCGCATCGGGCGTGATGCGAGGCTTCTCGTAGCGACCGTCATTGGCGAGCAGATCCCGCTCGGCGACGATCTTTTTGGCGACGATGGAAGAGTTTGGATCGGCGAGCTTCGTGCGTTGTAGAAGCTTGAAGCCGACCGATTTCAGGGCAGGGAGCAGAGAGGGGAAGCTCGCGACCACGGCCTTGTCGAGGACCCCCCGCCTCAGCATCGCCTCCACTTTCTCGAAGGTCATCGCAAGATCGAGCGTCACCATGATCTTGGCGCCGCTATCGCGAATCTGTCCCTCGATCTCGTCGGGACTGTAGAGCGGGTTGAAATTGACGACGGTGCCGCCGGCCTTCAGCACGCCGTAATAGAAAATCACGAAGGTAGG
>JBAUOI010000530.1:0-1844 GCA_049579665.1 Methyloceanibacter sp. | reverse complement strand
CGACTATCACCAGTGCGGATTCGGTTGGGCATAAATTGTCCATTTCGGACCACACTTACGCCAAACAGCGCCTTTAGCGACGCGGGTATGCCGCCAGTTCTTGCGGCGGCGACAATCCAGCTCTGGCAGTCTGGCACGCTCTCGAAACGAACAGCTCACCAGAAGCTCGCGAAGGGGCGCCTACGAACCCTGATCGGGATTTCGACGCCGAGCAGGGCGAGATCGACCAGGACGGACCCATCTGGGAACGACGACCACGCGGGGGACTAATCACCGGTCAAGTCAAGATTAAAGGGAAGACGACGATGCGCGTTATGATCGCCGCCTCCATTGTGGCGTTTGGACTAACGTCTACTGCTCACGCGGATTTGCGCTACTACATCGACCAGGACGTGTTGCGCAAGAACGACGCACCGACGCTGCTCCATCGCGCGATGCGAGACATTGGCAGTAACCCGACTGGCTGGTCGCATCGATGGTGCGGACGGCAGATGGCGATGTGGGTCGGTGAAGGTCCGAACCTCGCTCGGGATTGGGCGGATTACGGGAAGGCCACGGGCCCGAAGCCAGGCGCTATTGGGGTGATGAACGGACATGTGGGCGTAGTGAAGGAGGTTCAGGGCCATCGCGTGATCCTGGTCTCGGGCAACCACTCGGGCAAGAGCGGGAACCGTAAGGTCGGTATTGGAAGCTATTCTAAGAACCGCTTCATCGCCTTTCGGGAGCCATAGCCTCTCTGGGGCTGGGCAGGCCCCTTCTGAGGCTTGGGCTGGCTAAAGCCAAATCAAGCCAACGGGCGAATATTCAGGTTCATACGAAAGTTTGGATCGTACTTTGCTCTGAGTTCCCGGAGCCGCCCCCGCCACCGATCCGGTCTATGAAGCCCCGCTCATCCCGGGGCTTCTTCATTAAAAGGCAATATGCCTAAGCGAATGCTTCGTCGCGGGTGCGAAAGCGAATCAGTCCCCTTTCTTGGGAATTAGTTGAGAGCGTACATGACGACCAATCCGAACGAATGCAGTGAAAATGCCAAGCGGTGCGTGGCCCTCGCCGCCCAAGCGACGGACCCCGTTGTCCTTCGTCGCCTTTTAGAAACCGCCCAGGTGTGGATGCGACTCGCTTTCGATTTGCCCGAGATGGACTCTAAGACCAAACCCGCAGAGCCAGAGGAAAAGCTTGTGGCCTGACGATGTGGCCTAAGTACTGAGTGGAGAAACGTGATGCAGAATAGTCCCAAGGAGTGCCTTGAGCATGCCAATCGGTGTTTGAAGCTGGCTGCCGAAACTGTTGACCCAGTCCTCAAGGACAATCTTTTAAATAGCGCTAAAAGGTGGAAGCGTCTCGCTGCGGAACTGGAGCCAGAAAACGAGTGGCTGGCACTGAAGGCAAAACCACTCAAGCGCTCCAATTAGCAGCCAGGCTCGAAGCGGTGAAATTGCTTCACCCACCAAAAGTTTTCGTTCTAACCTCCCCTCCCCTAGGAAAAGCGGATACCCGGGATTCACCAAGCGCCAAGAAAAACCTCTTGTACTGCTAAAGTGTGCTAAGCATTTCGGACTAGACGGGGCGGCCGTTTTGCGACCCCAATGGACCTTCTCTGGCAAACTAATTATGGGGAAATGCTGAGTGGCCTGATGGTCACTTGTTCCTTATCCTACTGGCCGCCTCCGTCGTGGTCGTTTGCTTGATGGTTATGCTTCCTCTATTCGATCTGGCCTTCAAGAAGAAGGCTAAACCCGTTCCGAGACCTGCCCAGGTTGAAACTTGGCAACATCACGGCCTAACCGCGCACGCGCGGCGGTTCTCGATATAGAAGAGTTTGAGGGCTGAGAAGGGGGCTAAGA
>JBAUOI010000529.1:0-1678 GCA_049579665.1 Methyloceanibacter sp. | reverse complement strand
CAATCTGACTCGGCGCATCGCCCGCGCGGCGGGCCCGCTCGAAGGCGCGACCATCGTCGAGGTCGGACCAGGCCCCGGCGGGCTTACCCGCGCGCTGCTCATCGAGGGTGCCGCGCGCGTCGTCGCCATCGAGAAGGACCAGCGTTGCCTGCCGGCGCTTGCCGACATCGCCGCGCTTTATCCCGGCCGGCTCGACATCCTCGCGGCGGACGCGCGCCAGGGCGATTATGCGGCGCTGGCGCTCCCCTCGCCTGCCCGCATCGTCGCCAACCTGCCCTACAGCGTCGCGACCCCTCTCCTCATCTCCTGGCTGAAAACCGAGCCCTGGCCGCCTTGGTTCGACCGGTTGGTTCTGATGTTCCAGCGCGAATTTGCCGACCGCATCGTGGCCGCGCCGGGCGGCAAGGATTACGGCCGGCTTGCCGTGCTTTCCCAATGGCGCACGACTCCCCGCATTCTGTTTAAGCTCCCTGCTGCCGCCTTTACGCCAAGGCCGAAAGTCGATTCCGCGCTGGTCGGGCTCGTGCCGCGCGAAGCTCCCACCCCGCCTTGCGATGTATCCACGCTGGAGAAAGTCACCGCCGCGGCCTTCGGCCAGAGACGGAAGATGCTGCGCTCGTCGTTGCGGCGGATCGCGCCCGACAGCGAGGCTCTGCTCGAGCGACTCGGCATCGTCCCTCAAGCGCGCGCAGAAGAGCTTGGCGTCGGCGAATTTTGCCGAATCGCCAATGCGCTTGAGGGAAACCGCGGCTAAAGCTCGGTCTGCAGCTTCTTGACGAACTGTTTGAGGCCGGTAAGCCGCGTGCGGCGCAGCCGCTCGGCGGCGAGGATCGCCCGCACCGCCTCGACCGAGCAGTCGATGTCGTGATTGATCACGACATAATCATATTCGTCCCAATGCTGGATCTCGTTGCTGGCGCCGAGCATTCGCCGCCGCACGATCTCCGGCGGATCCTGGGCGCGCTCATTGAGTCTCTGCTCGAGGTCGGTAGCGGTGGGTGGAAGCACAAACACGGTGACGACGTCGGTCTTCGCCTGGTCGCGCAACGACGCCGCGCCCTGCCAATCGACATCGAACAGAACGTCGCGGCCGGCCGCCAACGCGTCCTCCACCGGCTTCCGCGTCGTGCCGTAGTAATTGTCGAACACTGCCGCCCACTCCAGGAACTCGCCCTGGTCGCGCATGCGCGTGAAGGTCTCGCGGTCGACGAAATGGTAGTCCTTGCCGTCCTTCTCACCGTTCCGTCTTTGCCGCGTGGTGTGCGAGATCGACATCGCGATACTCTTGTCCTCCTCGCGCAGCCGGCGCGCGATCGTGGTCTTGCCCGCGCCGGACGGCGACGACAGCACGAGCATGAGACCCCTTCTGGCGACGCCCGTCTCCATCTCCCTCACTCGATGTTCTGGACCTGCTCGCGCAACTGGTCGATCACCGTCTTGAGCTCGATGCCGATGCGGCTGATCTCGATGTCGGAGGCCTTCGAGCAGATGGTATTCGCCTCGCGATTGAATTCCTGCGACAGAAAGTCGAGCTTGCGGCCGACCGGTTGGTCGCTGCCGATCAGCTCGCTCGCCGCCGCGACATGCGCACGCAAGCGATCGAGTTCCTCCTGGATATCGGCCTTGGTCGCCAGCAGCAATGCTTCCTGGTGCAGGCGCTCCGGGTCGAGGCCAGCGC
>JBAUOI010000528.1:0-8918 GCA_049579665.1 Methyloceanibacter sp. | reverse complement strand
CCATCAACGAGACGACGAGGCGGATTCTGCTCACAGCCTCAAGGCAGTCAGGTCTGCGCGTGTACGTCTTCTCAGGCGGCCAGCCCACACAGGGGCAAAACCGCACAGGCACACATCGGCACGATCTTGGCGGTGCGGCCGATCTCTACCTAGTGCACCCAGTGACGCACCACATCTTGGATATGCGTGATCCCGATGACCGGGTGTGCATGGCCTCATTCATCCAGGCATCGGTAGCAGCTGGCGCTACAGGCGTCGGCGCCGGGCTTGGGTACATGGGCCCGCACGCGATGCACATCGGCGGCGGAGCTGCCGCGTATTGGGGTGACGCTGAATGGGTGTCGGCAGCTTACGACCGAGGGCTGGCTGGGCTGGCGGTACTCCCATGCGCTGCAGGCACGCCATCGACCAAGCGAGAGCTCGCCGAGATCGCCGAGCACAATGCAAAGATGACCGGCTGCCCTTACGAGGTCGTCGTCGCGGCCTACAACGCCAAGATGACAGGATCGGCGTAGGCTTACGACCAGAGTTAGTCGCAACAAGCGAAAAAAGCCATAGCCGCGATGAGGAATGCCTTTTGCCCGGCGCGCGAACGCCCTGGCGGACCCGACTGGAGGGCAAGTCGAATGTCCGCTATTGGCACAAAGCAGACATGCTCAATGCGCTGACGAATGTCCGCTTCTGGGGGCAATGCGGTCATGACGCGGACTTGTCCGTATGTCCACTAATGCCCCAAAGGAGACATGCGACAAGCCAAGAGATGCTTCAGTATTACAATGGGCCCGACAGCTTCTCGTCGTCGCCTGCCACAGGAGGCGCTCTTGATATCGCGCCCAGACTATGACCGTCTCCTCATGGGCTCGCCGCTACGGCGGAGCGGCGTAAGCAAGGCGATCACTATCGCCCTACTAGCCATTTTGGCGTTCGCGACCCTTGTTCAGTTGGTCGTGTTCACCGGAATGCCCCCGAACCTCTTCAATGTGTTCTTGCGGGCGCTCGCGCTCTCGAGCCTGCTCGCACTGGTGCCACTTGCGATACTTTGGTTTCTAGATCGACGCGAACGTGAGTCTCCTTGGTTATTCGCCGCAGCCTTTCTGTGGGGCGGCTTGATCGCCACGGCTCTTTCCCTGCCGTTCAACACCGCCTTTCTTAGTCTTGTAGATCGATGGCTTGCACATCATCCGATGCTCGAAGTGCTGCTAGGTCCGAATGCACCCTTCATGATTGTTGCGCCGATTTCCGCGCCGATTGTGGAGGAGATCGCCAAGGCGCTTGGCGTAGTTCTACTTTTTTGGCTGTTGCGGCCCGAGTTCGACAATATGCGCGATGGTCTCATCTACGGCGCTCTCGTAGGTCTTGGGTTCACTTGGTTCGAGGCGGCGCTTTACGTCGTCAAAATGTATGCCAAGTTTGGCGTGCCGGCGTTTGGTCTCCAGCTCGGTGTCCGATATGCACTCTTCGGGCTTGGCGGACACGCAATGTGGACCGCCATTTTCGGTGCATCTCTCGGGCTGGCACTTCAGACACGTCGCAAATGGTTGCGCATTCTCGCTCCGATATTGGGGCTTCTCCTGGCCATGACGGCACACATGCTGAACAATGCGCTGCCGTTGTTCGCTACGCTGGCGAAGATCAATGCGGGCAAGCTTCCCTCGGAAAGCGAACAGATCCCCGACGTCGGGTTTATCCAGGCTTTCGTTACGGGCAGTTTCATGCAACTCACGATATTCGTCCCGTTTTTGCTCATAATGGCACTTGCGATTTGGCGCAGCGGGGTTTGGGAACGACGCGTGATCCGTGAGGAGCTGGCAGATGAGATCGGGCGCGCAGTGACTTCGGAGGAGTATAGGGCCATTGTCGACGATCGCATGTTGCGTACGCGTCGTATCGACCGGATGAGTCCACGCATTTCAGCCGCGCTTGTGAACGCCCAACATGAGCTTGCCTTCCGCAAGCGTCGCGTGAAGGAAGAAGGCGGCGATCCCGAAATGGATGAGTTGGTGGCGGGTTGGCGAGGGGATATCCGACGTCTGCGGAGTCTGGTTTAACGCCCGGCCGACAACGGTCTGGATCTGCGCGCATTGCCATCCGACCTCCGTCGGTCAGACTGACCTACAAGAAGCCGACCGAGGACCGGGCCACGCGCAGAAAATCGCGATGGGTCGATGGGAGATCGGCTGATGACGATTAGCGCACGTTTGCGGTCGTCTTCGTCATGTCGGCTAGTGACGGAGGCGGAGATCAATCCCCGTAAGCTTCCGAAATCTGGCATATTGGAAGAGTCGTAGTGAGTAGGGAGGTTGTTATGGCGAATAAGCAGAACTTTAAATCTGACGAATGGACCAAGATTTTAGAAAGCACGATGTTGGCCGGTATGGCCGTTTCTGCCGCCGAACCTAGCGGCCTGTGGGGTGCGCTCAAAGAGGCATTCGCCAGTAGTTCAGCCTTAGCTACGGCAAAGTCGAACCCCGGATCGAACGAACTTATCAAGGCGGTCGTCTCGGATTTCGAGACCAAGGAGGGAAGATCCGCCGTTCAGGAAGCGTTGCGCCAACACCTCGCTGGTGCCGCTAAGCCTGCCGACGCCGTTCAGCGTTCGCTCGCCAACCTGAAGGAAGTGTCGGCTATCCTTGATGCTAAGGCGCCGCAAGATGCGGCTGGGTTCAAGGCGTGGTTACGGACTATCGGCCAGAACGTGGCTGACGCTTCTTCGGAGGGCGGTTTCCTCGGCATCGGAGGCGTGCAGGTTAGCGATGCTGAGAAGGCCACTCTCGCCGACATATCTAAGGCGCTTGGGACGAGGGCATAAGTCAGACGCGCGCCTATGGGAGAGTTCTACAATCGGGCTGGACTCTCCCATAGGCAGCGAGCAGCGACGTCAAAATGCCGTCATCCCAAGACAGGGCGATTGCGCTGGCGCTGAGATCAAACGGTCAACGTTGAGCCCCGCTGAAACGGTCGAACACCTGTTGAAGGCTTTCGAGTTGCGCCTGCTCGACATTCCGACCAGCCTCGAGCCGATCTCCGAACACCGCCGAGCCCATACCATCGGCCAAACCTGCCGGCTTCAACTGACCGCCCTTGCCACCGAGTAGGTCGCGCAGGATCTGGCCAAAAACGTCTCCCATCGGATTCTGCGTTTGGCCAGCGGGTCCGGCTTGTCCAGGAACACCGATCTCAATGGGGCCGACAACAACCGGCTTGAGCCGCCCCCCCTCAATTGCCTTCGCCAACTCACGCATGATCTGCGCAAGGATGTCGCCCCCGGGCCGGCTTAAATTTGCAAAGGCAAGCCGGCAGCCGGATTTCCGCCAGACGAGCATCCGGTGCCGCTAAGCAATGGCGGTGGGCTCGGTGATAGCGCGGAAGAGTGACTCGGGATCGACCGAATCGCGGATCCGCCTGAGTATCTCGGGAGTCCTCAGCACCCGCGCAACGCATGCGAGCGCATTGAGCTGTTCTCCGTTGGCGGACTCAGGGAGCAGAAGCAGGAACACGATATCGACCGGTTGATCGTCGATGGCCTCGAAGTCGATGCCGTGGCGTAGCCGAGCCAGCAAACCGAATGGCGAGGGGAGGCCTTTGAGCCTCGCATGCGGCAATGCGACGCCGTTACCAACACCGGTCGATCCCAATTCCTCGCGCTTGGCGATCTGCTTCGAGACATCGGCGGCATCCAGTCCGACCTCAGCGGCTGCCTGCGTCGAGAGTTGATACAGGAGACGACTCTTATCGCTTGCGCGCACGTCGAGCAGCACATGGGCCGGTGAGAGAAAATCGTTGATTTTCATGAGTGGCTCTAGTCGGGGGCCCTTAACCGATAGCCGATGCCGGTCTCGGTCAGAATGTAGTGAGGCCTGGCCGGGTCGGGCTCGATCTTGTTCCTGAGCTGCCGCACATAGACCCGGAGATATTGCGGGTCTATCGGCGTCGACCAAAGCTGGTTAAGCAGAAATTTGTGGGTGAGCACCTTTCCGGCGTGCTGAACCATGATGCGCAGCAGCTCATATTCCTTGGGTGAAAGCTTGACCTCCTCGCCGCCAAGCTTGACGACGCGACGCACCAGGTCGACCGACAGGTCGCCCAACTTGAAGACCGGACGCTCTCCCTGCACCTGAAGCTGATGCCTCAGCGCAGCGCGTATGCGCGCGAGCAGCTCCTCCATGCCGAACGGCTTGGTGACGTAATCGTCGGCGCCGAGATCGAGCGCCTCTACCTTGCCAACTTCGTCCCCCCGGCTGGACAGCACCACGACCGGAAGGTCCACTCGCTGCCGACGAATTTGGCGCAGCAGTTCGAAGCCCTGCATGTCGGGAAGCCCGAGGTCGAGGATCACGATGTCGGGCTTGTGCGACATCAGCTCCAGCGCCGTCTTTGCGTTGGGCGCGTCGAGGGTTTGATACCCTTGCGTGCCCAATCCCATGCGCAGCAATTTGCGGATCGGCGGCTCGTCATCGACGACCAGGACCTTGAGTGGAGGCGCACTCATGCCGCTGTATCCAAGCGCTCGGTGACTTTGGGGACTGGCAGGTTGATGGTGAAGACGGCACCCGACCGATCCGAGCGGTTCGCGGCGTCGATCGTGCCGCCCATGGCCTCGATAAACCCGCGAGAGATGGCCAGCCCCAGCCCAGTCCCGGCGCGAACCTGGTCTCCTTTATAGGCACGGTGGAACTTCTCGAACACACGCTCGATCTCCTCGGAGGGAATGCCGCCGCCCTCGTCAATGATTTGCAGCTTGACCATGTCCCCATCCTGCCAGCTTTCGATGCGTATGGTCGTCTCAGGCGGCGCATATTTGGCGGCGTTGTCGAGGAGGTTGAACAACACCTGCTCGAAGAGGACAGGATCAAGCTGGAGCAGCGGCAGGTTGGCGGCGATATCGATCTCCACCATATGCCGCGCCAGAATCTTCCGCGCCCGCTCCAGAACGGAACCGACAATCTCGCCAACGTCGTGACGCGCAAGGTTGGGCTTGATCGAGCCCGCCTCGAGCTTGGTCATGTCAAGCAGGTTGGCGATGAAGCGGTTGAGCCGCTCGGACTCGTCGAGAATAGTGGCTACAAGGTCGGCCTTGGCTCTGTCGTCGAGCTGAGGCGACAGATCCTTGAGCGCGCCCGCGGCACCGACGATCGCGGCGAGGGGGGTCTTCAAGTCATGGGAGATCGAGGTCAGGAGGGCGGCGCGCAGGCGATCCGCTTCGACCCTGCGCTTGGCTTGGTCAAGGTCGTCGACCAGATGGACTCGCTCAATCGCCAGTGCCGCTTGATCGATGAGCGCATCGAGTAGCCGCCTCTGGTCGGGAGTTAGCAGGGGCCCCGGCTTGTCGCTGTCGATGCCCACGACACCAATCGCGCCGCGGCCGGTGCGCATGGGCAGGAACAGTCGCTTGGCGCCGGGCAGTGTATCCGAGCCGCGTCCCGCCGGACGATCGTGCTCCCAGGCCCAATTCGCCGCGGCGAGATCGGCTTTGTCGAGAACGTCCTCCGGTGGATAGCCGGCCTTGACGACGATCGAGCCGTTCTCGGGAAGCAGCAGCACAACGCGGACCTTCAGCATCAAGGCCGTTTGGTAGGCGCTAGCCCAAAGCACATCGTCGAGCGTGCCGACACCGGCAAGCTTGCGGCTGAAGACGTAAAGCGATTCGGTGGTGCGTGCCCGAGCCATGGCCGTGACCGCGAGTGTCCGAGCACGCGCGGCAACATTGGAAACGATGATCGCGACGATGGTGAAGAAAACGACGGCAATGATGTTCCGCGGATCGGCGATCGAGAACGTGTAGTACGGCTCGGTGAAGAAGAAATTGTAGCTAAGCGCCGACACCACGCTGGCGAGGAGCGACGGCCACAAGCCGAAGCGAACGGCGATGGCAACGATAGCCGTGAGGAACACGAGGTCGGTATTCTGAACGCCGATCCAGGGCCAGAGCAGCTCGCTTACGCCAACAGCCGTGCCGACGGCCAGCCCGGCGAAAATATACGGCTTGGAGTCGAAGGGCTCGGGCCGCTCGGCGGTGCGGACGGTCTTTTTCGGCAACGGCTCGCCGGCAATCTCCTCGCCAGCGATGACATGCACGCTGATATTGCCGCACGCCCGCAACAGATCGCGCACCACCGAGCCATTGAGCAACTCAAACCATCGCGAGCGCCTGGATTTTCCGATGATCACTTGCGTGATGTTGTTGGCTTGGGCAAAGCCGATCACGTCGTCGGCGATTCGGCGATCGCCGCCTGGAATCGTGACTGGCTCGCCGCCGAGCGCTTGAGCGAGCCTCAGCGTGTCGGCAACCCGGTCACGCTCCTCCTCGGTCAATTGCAGGCTGCGCTTGGTCTCGACATAGAGGGCCGTCCAAGGCGCATGCAGCCGATCGGCGAGGCGCTTGGTGTAGCGCACCAGTCCGGCGGCGCGCGGGTCCTCACTGACACAGACAAGCAGACGGTCGCCTGCCGGCCATGGGCCGGAAATGGCCCGCGCCTGCATCTCCAGGAGCAGTTGCTCGTCGACGCGCTCTGCCGTGCGGCGCAGTGCCAGCTCGCGTAGTGCCGTCAGGTTTGCCGGCGAAAAGAAATGCTCAAGCGCCCGCTCGGCTTGCTTGGGGACATACACCTTGCCGTCGCGGAGGCGCTGGATCAGATCGTCGGGAGTGATGTCGACCAGTTCGATGGCGTCGGCGCGATCGAGAATCGAGTCGGGCACCGTCTCACGGACGCGGACGCCGGTGATCTGCGCTACCACGTCGTTGAGGCTTTCGATGTGTTGGATGTTGATGGTGGTGTAGACGTTGATGCCGCGGCTCAGCAACTCCTCCACGTCGAGATAGCGCTTGGGATGGCGGCCGTCCGCTTCGTTGGTGTGCGCAAGCTCGTCGACGAGAACGATCTGCGGCCGTCGGGCAATGATGGCGTCGAGGTCCATCTCCTCGAGGCCCTGGCCTTTGTACTCAATGCGCCCGCGGGGTATGACCTCGAGGCCATCCAACAGCGCTTCGGTTTCTTTGCGCCCGTGGGTCTCCACGACGCCGACGACAATGTCGTAGCCATCTTTCTTTCTGGCCCGCGCCTGTTGCAGCATCTCATAGGTCTTGCCGACGCCCGGCGCGGCACCCATGAATATCTTCAACTTGCCGAGGCGCCCCTCTTCACGGCGGGCCGCCTCAAGCAGGGCGTCCGGCGAGGGGCGCTTGTCGGGCTCACGCCGCTGATCGGCCATTGGTCGCCTCAGACCTTTCCGCCATCTCCGTCTAGGTCGTATGAGCGCTCTGGTTGGGCTCTTCTCTTTTGCTTATTGCGCTGCCCCAAGCTTGTCGAGCGCCAGATTGAGCGCGAGGACGTTCACCAAGCGATCAGGCGTGAGGAAACCTCCGGGCGCGAAAACATTCTCCTTAATTACAGCCTCGACTTGCGGGAGGGTAAGGCCACGCGCCTCGGCCACCCGCTTCGCCTGATACAGAGCTGCATGCTCGCTGATGTCTGGATCCAATCCGGCGCCCGATGCCGCCGCAAGTTCGGGTGGCAGCGGATTCTCGGCGGTGGCGCCGTATTGGGGAATGATGTCTTCGGCGCGCTTGGTGAGGTCGGGGCTCGTTGGCGATTTATTGCTGCCTGCAGCAGCCGCTGCGTTGTAGTCCACCGCGGAGGGGCGCGGCCAGAAGTGCTTGGCTTGCGTGAACTTCTGCGCGATCAGACGGCTGCCGAGAAGCTTTCCGTCCGCGGCCGTAATCAGCGAGCCCTGCGCCGTATAGGGCGTGAGGATCCGGCCAACTCCCCAAATTACCGCCGCGTATCCGGCCACGCAAATGAGCATGGTCGCTAAGACGAGGCGGATGCTAGCGAGAAAGGATTCCATGTGCCTGTCCTCCAACGCGTTCTACTTCACCATGTAGATGAAATGCTCTGCCACCGGCCCCAGCGTGGCGGCAGGGAAGAAGGTCAGAGCGCCAACGATGAGGATGGTCACGAGCAACATGCCGGCAAAAGTGCCGTCTTCCACGCCGAGCGTTCCCACCGATTCCGCGCTGCGCCGCTTCGTCATAAGCGAGCCGACGATCGCCAGCGGCAGGATGATGGGAATGAAGCGGGCGAGCAGCATGACGATGCCGGTCGAGACGTTCCACGGCACGGTATTGTCGCCGAGACCCTCGAAGCCAGATCCGTTGTTGGCACTGGACGAGCTGAACTCGTAGAGCATCTCGCTGAACCCATGCGGGCCGATATTGTTGAGGGTCGCGGTGCCCCAAGGGGTCGCCGCAAAGATCGCGGTGCCCACGAGGATGAAGAAGCCATGCGCCAGGAGCGCGAGGATGGCGAATTTGACCTCGCGCGATTCCACCCGCCAGCCGAGATATTCGGGCGTACGGCCAACCATCATGCCGGCGATGAACACGGCGACCATGATGTAGAGGAACATATTGACCATGCCGACGCCGACGCCGCCAAAATCCTCATTCAGCCACATGCCGATCATGGGCATGAGCCCGGTCAGGGGATTGAGGCTGTCGTGCATGGCGCCGACCGAGCCGTTGCTGGTCGAGGTGGTGATCACCGCCCAGGTCGGTCCGGACGTGGCGCCAAAGCGCAGCTCCTTGCCCTCCAGATTGCCGACGTTCTGCTCGATGGGCAGCTGAGCGAAGGCCTCAGTGGGAGCCGTCTCGAACCAAATGGCAAAGACGATCCTCGTCAGCACCAATGCGAGCATTACAGCGAACACGACCGCCGCGTGACGCATGCGCCCGACGATGCGGCCAAACATCCACACACACGCCATCGGGATGAGGATGATGCAGATCATGGAAAGCGCGTTGGTCCAAAAGGTCGGATTCTCGAACGGATGCGTGCTGTTCGGTCCAAACCAACCGCCGCCGTTTGTGCCCAGCTGCTTGATGGTCAGGAACGCCGCCACCGGGCCGCGGGCTATGATCT
>JBAUOI010000527.1:0-1684 GCA_049579665.1 Methyloceanibacter sp. | reverse complement strand
AGCTCGCCGCCATCCTTGGCGCTACGCTTGCCGCGCGGCATTTGCGCATTCCCGCGCTGCTCGACGGCTTTGTCTGCACCGCCGCCGTGGCGCCTTGGGCCAAGCTCCGCGCCGATGCGCTCGACCACGCGCTCGCCGGCCACATGTCGGCCGAGTCGGGGCATCGCCTCTTGCTCGAGGAGCTTTCGTTGCGTCCGCTGCTCGATCTCGGCATGCGGCTCGGCGAAGGCTCCGGCGCGGCCGTCGCCGTGCTGATCTTGCGCGCCGCGCTGGCCTGCCACACCGGCATGGCGACCTTCAAGCAAGCCCATGTGTCGGAGAAGGACGCTTAAGTCCTGGCGATGGCGTGGAAGAACGTGCCGGTGACCAGTCCGCGGCGTCCCCCGGCTGGCCCGAGCTTTTCGCCCTGGCTGTCGGCAAGCTCGGCCAACGGCTCGTCCCGACCAGGCGCAGTCAAGGCGGCATAGTGGAATTCGTGCCCGCGCAGCAGCGTGCCGGACCTCCCCAGCGGACTATCCGACAGCAGCCGCGCCTGGCGATAGCCGAGATGTAGTCTAGGCCGCGCGAAACTGGTGGCATGGCCGAGCAGGCCAAGCATGCGGTGGCTAACGCCGTCAGCGTCTTCGAGACTTTCGCCGAGCACCATGTAGCCGCCGCATTCGCCATGCACTGGCCGCGTTGCGGCGAAGTGCGTCAAGCCAGCACGGAACCGGTCGGCGGCGGCAAGCGCTCCGGCATGAAGTTCCGGATAGCCGCCGGGAAGCCAGCAGCTATCGCAGCCCTCTGGCGGGACCATGTCGGCGAGCGGCGAGAAGGCGATGATCTCGGCGCCGGCACGCTTCCAGCCGTCGAGCACATGCGGATAGACGAAGCTGAAGGCTTCGTCCTGCGCCAGTGCGATGCGCTGGCCCGGTGGCGGAACTGGCGCATCTAGCCGTGCAGCCGAGCGATGAGGCGGCACGGCGAGCTGCTTGATCGCATCGATATCGAGGCGGTGTTCGGCCATGTCGGCGAGATGGTCGAGCCGCGCGGCGAGGTTTCCATGCTCCGTAGCCTGCACCAGGCCGAGATGGCGCTCGGGAAGCTCGAGCGAAGCGTCGCGCGGGATCGCGCCGAGAACCGGAATGTCGAGCGCGGCAATCGCTTCCGCCACGAGCCGCACATGCCGCTCGCTGCCGACCCGGTTCAGCACCACGGCGGCGATCCGCACGTCGCGTTCGTGCGAGGCGAAGCCGCGAACCAAAGCCGCCGCCGATTGCGACTGGCCGGCCACATCGATGACCAGCAGAACGGGAAGGCCGAGCCGGGCGGCAAGATCGGCCGATGCCCCGGTCCTGAGCGCTGGTCCGGGAACGCCGTCGAACAGGCCCATGGCGCCTTCGATGACGAGAAGGTCGGCATAGGCGGCGTTCTCGGCGACCAGCGCGTCGATCAGCGAAGGCGGCATGGCCCAGCTGTCGAGGTTGAAGCTTGGCTTGCCCGTCGCCGCCGCGTGAAAGCTCGGGTCGATATAATCGGGCCCGACCTTGGCCGCCTGCACCACGATCCCGCGCCGGCTTAGCGCCGCAAGCAACGCCAGTGTCACGGTGGTCTTGCCGCCGCCTGACCGTGGCGCCGCGATGATCAGCCCGGGGGCTGTCATGGGCCTTGCCTCTGGCCGTGACGCGGCGGCTGGTCCGCACTA
>JBAUOI010000526.1:0-1816 GCA_049579665.1 Methyloceanibacter sp. | reverse complement strand
GAAACACCGTGTCGGGCGCGACCAGCGTCGCGCCATTGGCCATGGCTTGCGCGCGGAGGCGTTTCTGCATCACGGCTTCCACCTCGGCAAGCTCGGCGCGTGAATTGACGCCAAGCACTTCTTCGGCATTCGACTTGACCATGCGCGCCTCCAGCCGGTCGCCGCGGGCGAGTGCCACGGCGTCGGTCAGATAGAATTCCTTCTTGGCGTTCTCACTGCCGATGCGGCCAAGCAGTCCGAGCAGGGTTTTGCCCGAGCGGAAAGCCATGATCCCCGAATTGCAAAGCGTGAGCGCGCGCTCCTCGGGGCTTGCGTCCTTCTCCTCGCGAATGGCGGCGAGGCCTCCCCTGTCGTCGAGCAGGAGCCGGCCGTAGCCTGTGGGAGTCTCCGTATCGAAGCCGATCACCACGAGGTCGGCGCCGGATTTGAGCTCGGCGCGGACCTTGTGCAGCGTCTCGGGCGTGAGCAGCGGCGTATCGCCGTACAGCACGAGCACCTGCCCGTCGAATTCCTCGACGGCGGCCCTCGCGGCTTTCACGGCATCCGCCGTTCCCAACTGCTCGGCCTGGACGAACATCGCAAGCTTGGGATCGAGCGCCGTGCCAACAGCGGCAACCTCCTCCATCCCCGGACCGACCACGACAGCGGCGCGGGAGAGCCCGGCCGCCTTGGCGACGTTGAGCACATGCGCAATGAGCGGCGCGCCGGCGAGGCGGTGCAACACCTTGGGCCGGTCGGATTTCATCCGCGTGCCTTTGCCCGCGGCGAGGATGATGGCCAGAGCTGGAGTGTCGGTCATGCCGGCTTGGATCGCTGCCAAATCGTGTCGATTATCTCAGCCAATAGCATGAACCGCAGCGTGGAAAGAGAGGGTAACGCTTGAGGGCAACGCATCCCATGCTTCAATGACAGCCGAATCGCCGCCGCCAGCTTCTGGAACGCGATCTGTCTAGTCCAAACCTGGAGCAAGGGCCATAACCCTCGCGCAGCAACGCTCCGCGCCTTGGCAGCATCGAGGAAATTGACCGGGGGAGCAGAGCGAGTAATCTCCCCTTGCTGCGGGGCAAATCGTGAGCCAAGCCTTATTGGCGTCGCTTTTCCGCCCGACTTTTTCGAAACGGGAGGCTTCGAAAGCTATGGCTCTGCATCGCCGGGGAGGCTCAGGCAACATGCTGCGGGGCGTGCTCGCCTTCTTCTGGATCGCACTCGCCGGCGTCTCAGGGGTTTATCTTTATAGCGCCCTCGCCGACCCGGCCGCCCTTGGCGGGCAATTGGCCAATCCGTTGCCGCTCGGATCCGGAGAGACGACGTCGGCCTTCAGCGGGTCGGGCTCGGGCGACCGGGAGCTTGCCGAGATCAAGGCCAGTCTACGCCAGCTGACCCAGCAGATTGCCGCCATCAGCACGAAACTCAACCTCGAAAACGAAGTCTCGGCCTCGACCGAGGACTCCGCGGACTCCCAGGCCGCTTCCGAGCCGGAGACGCCGCCAGCGCCGTCGCCTGAGGCGGCAAAGCCAGAAGTCGCGGCTGCGCCACCAGCGCCGCCGCCTCCCCTCGTTGAGCAAGCGAAGCCAGCCGAAGTGCCGAAGCCCGAGCCGCAACCCGCGGCAAAGCCCGTCGAGCAGGCCGCGGTCGAAGTGAAGCCCACGCCGCCCGCGCCGGCAGAAGTCACGCCCGCGCCCAAGCCGTTCGAGCCGCCGCCGGTGGTCGTGTCGCCGATCGACGATCTTCCGGCCGAGGAAGAGTCCGAAACGAGCAGCGAGGAACCGGCACCCACGCCCCCTCCCGCCGCTGAGCCAACGCCCGCGCCCACGCC
>JBAUOI010000525.1:0-3770 GCA_049579665.1 Methyloceanibacter sp. | reverse complement strand
CGCCAGCGTCGCTCGCCAGCGACGATCTCATAGGTGTCGCCCAAGGACGGTCGCACCACCAGCGGCTGCACCAGCCCACGCTCGCGGATCGAGGCCGCGAGCTCCTCGAGTTGGCCTTCGGCGAAGTTCCGCCGCGGGTTGAAGCGGCCGGGCTTGAGGGCCGCAAGCGGAACGCTCCGCTGCTCCTCGTCGGCGCCCCACGCCTGCTCCGGGCGATCGCCGATCAGCGACGCCAGCCCCCGTCCCAGCCTTGTCTTCTGCGCGCCTACCGCCATGGCGAGCCTCCTCCCCGTAAAGAACCTTTAAGCCTCACGCCGCACGCATCCGGCGCTCGCGCTCGATAACCTCTGAGGCAAGCTGAATATAAGCCTGGCTGCCGGAGCAGCGATAATCGTAGAGCAGCACCGGCTTGCCATGCGAAGGCGACTCGGCCACCCGCACATTGCGCGGAATGATGGTCGTGTAGACCTTCTCGCCGAGCACGCGCCGCACGTCGTCGACTACCAGGTCCGACAGGCTGGTGCGCTGGTCGTACATGGTGAGCACCACGCCGTGGATCTGGAGCTTCGGGTTGAGGCGAACCCTGATCTCCTCGACCGTGCTTAGGAGTTGCGCCAGACCCTCCAGCGCGAAGAACTCGCATTGCAGCGGCACGAGCACGGCATCGGCCGCGGCCAAAGCGTTAACAGTTAGTAAATTCAGCGAAGGCGGGCAGTCGATCAGCACATAGCTCGTCGCCATGTCAGGCTCTTCGGACGCGGTCATGGCGGAAAGGCAATCGCGCAGGCGGTAGTGCCTGCCGCTCGCGTCGCCGGACTCGCGCTCGAACGACATCAGGTCGATGGTCGCCGGCACGATGGAAAGCCGCGGCACATGCGTCGGCACCCTCGCCGCGGCGATGGTCGCCTGCCCGCTCAGCACGTCGAAGGTCGAGAGCGGTCGCTCGTCGACACCGAGCCCGGTGCTGGCATTGCCCTGTGGGTCGAGATCGATGATCAGCACCCGCTCGCCGACGGCCGCAAGCGCCGTGCCGAGATTGATTGCCGTCGTCGTCTTGCCGACCCCGCCTTTCTGATTGGCGAGCGCGATGACACGCGTGCGCCGAGGTCCGAATGCGTTCATGGCGCGTGCGCCCCGCGTGAACGCAGCGACGTCACCTCGACGATATGCGAGTCCGCCGAGGTCAAACTCGGATGGAGCCGCGCGGTAAAGTCGAAGCTCGCTCGCGCCGCCTCGATTTCGGATTCAGCTTCGCGACCTTTCAAGAACAGCCCCCTGGTTGCCGGCCCGAAGAACGGGCTGGCGAGCTCGAAAAGACGCGGGCATGGCGCAAGCGCGCGTGCACTCACCACGTCAGGGGTAAGGCTCTGGGCGCTTTCGGCGAGGTCTTCAATGCGCATCGCGTGAATGTCCACAGCGGCCTTGGTCTCGCGCGCGACTTCGGCGAGGAAAGCGCATTTCTTCCAGTTGCTCTCGACGAGATGCATGCGGAATTCCGGCCTCCCGGCTTCGAGGATGGCGACCACCAGCCCGGGAAAACCTGCCCCCGAACCGAGATCCAGCCAGAGTCGCGCGTTTGGCGCAAGAGCGCGTAACTGGGCCGAGTCGGCGAAATGCCGGGACCACAATGCGGGCAGGGTGGAGGGGGCTACCAGGTTGGTGCGAGCCTGCCAATGGGTCAGCAATTCGGCGTAGCGGGTCAGCCTGTGGATTGTTTCACGTGGAACTTTAAAGGCTTCCGCGAAATCCTGAGGTCCACTGATGGTCGCCGCGGCTTGGTCGCCAGGCATCTCCCCTCGCCTTCTTGGGCTCAGGCGCTCTTGGCCGAGACGCCCTTTTTCAGGTGAGCCAGCAGCAGCATGAGCGCGGCCGGTGTCATGCCGTCCAGCCTCGCCGCCTGGCCGAGGCTCTCCGGCCGATGGCTTTCGAGCTTCTGGCGGAGCTCGGTCGAAAGACCCGGCAGCGCGGCGAAGGCGAAGCCGTCGGGAATTGCAATGCCCTCGTCCTTGCGGAAGGATGCGATGTCGAGCTCCTGCCGCTTGACGTAGACGGCATAGCGCGCATCGACGGCGAGCTGCTCGGCGATGTCTGAATCGAGTTTGCCGATCTCGGGCCAGATCGATGTGAGCCGCGCGACATCGACATCGGGATAAGACAGCAGCTCGAAGGCGCTTCGCTTGCGTCCGTCGCGATTGATGGTGAGGTCGTGCCTCGCGGCTTGGTCCGGCGTGAGCGTCAGGCTGCGCAGCAGAGCCGTCCCCTCATTCAGTCGCTCCGACTTCGCGCCGAAGGCCGCTTCGCGCGCGGCGCCGACGCAGCCGATCTCGATGCCGAGTGGGGTGAGGCGCTGGTCGGCATTGTCGGCACGGAGCGTCAGCCGGTATTCGGCACGCGAGGTGAACATGCGGTAGGGCTCGGTCACGCCGCGGGTGACCAGGTCGTCGATCATCACGCCGAGATAGCCGTCGGCGCGGGTGATGCCAAAGCGGCGCGTTGCGCCCGACGCCACAAGTGCTGCGTTGATGCCGGCCACGAGCCCCTGCCCGGCAGCCTCCTCGTAGCCGGTCGTGCCATTGATCTGGCCGGCCAGGAACAGCCTCGGCACTGCCTTCACTTCAAGCGCCGAGGTCACCTCGCGCGGATCGACATAGTCGTATTCGATGGCATAGCCCGGCCTGATGACGCGCGCGGTTTCAAGCCCCGGGATGGTCTTGAGGAAGGCGTGCTGCACGTCCTCCGGCAGAGAGGTCGAGATGACATTCGGATAGACGGTGTCGTCGTCAAGACCCTCGGGCTCGAGGAAGATTTGATGGCTCCCGCGCTCCTTGAAGCGGACGACCTTGTCTTCGATCGAGGGGCAATAGCGCGGGCCGACGCTTTCGATGGCGCCCGAATACATCGGCGCGCGATCGAGATTGGCGGCGATGATGGCGTGGGTCGCTTGGCTCGTGTGGGTGATGTGGCAGGCTACTTGTGGCGTGGCGATCTCCCGCGTGAGGAACGAGAAGGGTCGCGGCGGGACGTCGCCAAGCTGCACCTGGAGGCCGTCCCAGGCTATGGTGCGGCCGTCGAGCCGGGGCGGGGTGCCGGTCTTGAGCCGGCCCATGCGCAGGCCGAGGCCGTAGAGTCGGGTGGACAGGCCAAGGGCAGGGGCTTCATCGATGCGGCCGGCGGGGATCTTCCGCTCGCCGATATGGATCAGCCCGCGCAGGAAGGTCCCGGCGGTGAGCACCACGGCGCCGGCGGAAAGGTGCCGGCCGTCGGCGGTCAGCACCCCGTTAACCATATCCGTTAAGACGCCGTTAACCATACGGGGCTCGACGCCGAGGTCCTCGACCGCGGCCTCAACGACTTCCAGGCCTGGCGTGGCCAGGATTGCCTCTTGCATGGCCCTGCGGTAGAGGTTGCGGTCGGCCTGGGCGCGAGGGCCCTGCACGGCAGGTCCCTTGCTACGGTTCAGCACCCTGAACTGGATGCCGGCGGCGTCGGCGACCCGGCCCATCAGGCCATCAAGGGCATCGATCTCGCGGACCAGATGCCCCTTCCCCAGCCCGCCGATGGCCGGGTTGCAGGACATCTCGCCGATGGTAGCGAAGCGATGGGTTACGAGGCCCACGCGCGCGCCCATGCGCGCCGCCGCGGCCGCCGCCTCGCAGCCGGCATGGCCGCCGCCGATCACGATCACATCGAAGCCCTTGTTCATGGCCCGTACCTAGTCGGTTCGCGCGCCTTCGTCAAAGCGGCCACCAATGTTTCACGTGAATCAGAAA
>JBAUOI010000524.1:0-1999 GCA_049579665.1 Methyloceanibacter sp. | reverse complement strand
ACAAACCGGCGGGTCTCGTGGTGCATCCTGGCGCCGGCCACGCAACCGGCACTCTCGTCAACGCGCTGATCGCTCATTGCGGCGCGAGCCTATCGGGCATCGGCGGCGTGGCGCGGCCCGGCATCGTGCATCGCCTCGACAAGGATACGAGCGGTCTGTTGGTCGTGGCCAAGACCGATCGGGCGCACCGCGCGCTTGCCAAGCAATTCGCCGATCATGGGCGCACCGGCGAGCTCGAGCGCGGCTATCTCGCCTTGGTGTGGGGCGCGCCGTCGCGGCCGCACGGCACGATCGATGCTGCCGTAGGCCGGCATCCGACCAGTCGCACCAAGATGGCGGTCCTGCCCGGCAAGGGTCGCGAGGCTGTGACGCATTGGCGCGTGGTTGAGACGTTCGGCCGCGGGCCGGAGCCGATCGCCTCTCTCATGGAATGCACGCTCGAGACGGGCCGCACCCACCAGGTACGCGTGCATCTGGCCCACATTGGTCATCCGCTGATCGGCGATCCGCTCTATGCTCAGGGCTTCAAGTCCAAGCTGCGCAAGCTGCCCGAGGCTTTGGCAAGCAAGCTTGCCAGGCTCGATCGCCAGGCGCTGCACGCGGAGCATCTCGCCTTCGTGCATCCGACGAGCGGCACATTACTCAAATTTAATAGTCCGCTGCCTGCCGATCTCGCCGAGATTGTGGCAGCTTTCAAGGAACTGTGAACAGGTCGCGGGCTTTTATCTCTGTGACAAACGATTTATAGAGAGACTCGCCGGGGGGCGGTTAGTTTGGGTAGAGCGCGGCCGCTTAAGGCCGCTGGAGACGGGCTCTCATGGCTGCAAGAAGTTTGCCGAGTGTTGGCGCGCATGGCGGACTGACGCGCTACCTCGAAGAGATCAGACAATTTCCGATGCTGGAGCCGCAGCAGGAATACATGCTCGCCAAGAGCTGGCGCGAGCATGGCGACCGCGACGCGGCCCATCAGCTCGTCACCTCGCATCTCCGCCTCGTGGCGCGCATCGCCATGGGCTATCGCGGCTATGGGCTGCCGATCGGCGAAGTCATCTCCGAAGGCAATGTCGGCCTGATGCAGGCGGTGAAGCGCTTCGATCCTGACAAGGGCTTCCGACTCGCGACCTACGCCATGTGGTGGATCAGGGCGGCGATCCAGGAATACATTCTGCGCTCCTGGAGCCTGGTGAAGATGGGCACCACCGCCGCGCAGAAGAAGCTGTTCTTCAATCTGCGCAAGATCAAGGGCCAGCTGAAGGCGCTCGAAGAGGGCGACCTCAGGCCCGACCAGGTGAAGCAGATCGCGACCCGGCTCGGCGTGACCGAGGAAGACGTGGTGTCGATGAACCGGCGGCTTGCCGGCGACTCATCCCTCAATGCGCCGGTCAGGAACGATGCCGAGAGCGGCGAGTGGCAGGACTGGCTGGTCGACGAGACCATGGACCAGGAGACGGCGCTTGCCGAATCCGAGGAGCGCGATCAACGCCGCGGCATGCTGAACGATGCGCTGAAGGGCTTGAACGTGCGCGAGCGTCGCGTGTTCGAGGCGCGCAGGCTTGCCGAGGAGCCGCTGACGCTGGAAGAGCTTTCCGCCGAGTTCGGTGTCTCCCGCGAGCGCATCCGCCAGATCGAGGTTCGCGCCTTCGAGAAGGTGCAGAAGGCGGTGACCAAGGCCGCCGCTGCCGCCGCGCAGCCCGAGCCCGCCGGCGCCGAGTAATCTCCAGCTACTCTGAACAAACGTCATCCTAGGCGCGAGCGTGGAACGCGCGAGCCTCGAAGGATGACGTTTGCAAGAGTTTGAACCATCCTTCGAGGGCCACGCATCGCGCGGTCACCTCAGGATGACGGGCAAACGTGTGGCGTCCTGGGAGCATCGCTTGAAGCAACTCAGCGTCAATGGCGTCGAGATCGCTTATCTCGACGAGGGCAAAGGCCCCGCGGTCGTCCTCGGTCATTGCTCGAGCGCCTCCCACAAGGAATGGCTGCCCCTGATCGAGACACT
>JBAUOI010000523.1:0-1783 GCA_049579665.1 Methyloceanibacter sp. | reverse complement strand
GTTCCGCCGCCACAACGTCGCCGACATGCACGATCCCTCGCAGCAGGACCCGCGCGAGGCGCAAGCCGCCGAGCACAATCTCAATTACATCGGCCTCGA
The DNA here is from genome assembly GCA_049579665.1 of Methyloceanibacter sp. Lineage (GTDB taxonomy): Bacteria > Pseudomonadota > Alphaproteobacteria > Rhizobiales > Methyloligellaceae > Methyloceanibacter. The sequence continues at coordinate 1,684 of JBAUOI010000523.1, read as the reverse complement.
CGGCGAGATCGGCTGCATCGTCAACGGCGCTGGCTTGGCCATGGCCACCATGGACATGATCAAGCATGCCGGCGGCACGCCCGCGAACTTCCTCGACGTGGGCGGCGGCGCCTCACCTGAGCGCATCGCCATCGCGCTGAAGCTCGTTCTGTCCGACTCCAAAGTGCGGGCCGTTCTGGTCAACATCTTTGCCGGCATCAACCGCTGCGACTGGGTCGCCAAGGGCGTGGTGCAGGCCTGCGAGACGGTCGACGTCAAGGTGCCACTGGTCGTGCGCCTTGCCGGAACAAATGTCGAGGAGGGCAGGAAGATTCTTGCGGAGAGCGGGCTCAAGCTCATCACCGCCGACACTTTGGCCGAAGCGGCTGAGAAGGCCGTGGCGGCATGCCAGGGCCGGCTTGCGGCTTGATCGGGAGTAATAAGTCATGAGCATTCTGATCGACGAAACCACGCCGGTTGTCGTGCAAGGCATGACCGGCGACAAGGGCACCTTCCACGCGAAGGAGATGATCGCCTACGGCACCAACGTCGTCGGCGGCGTCACGCCCGGCAAAGGCGGCGGCAGCCATCTCGACCGCCCGCTGTTCAACACCATGAAGGAAGCGGTGAAGGCGACCGGCGCCACCACCTCGATCACCTTCGTGGCGCCGGCCTTCTGCGCCGACGCCATCATGGAGGCCGCCGACGCCGGCATTCGGCTGATCTGCTCGATCACCGATGGCATCCCGGCGCAGGACATGATGCGGGTGAAGCGCTATTTGATGCGCTATCCCAAAGACCGCCGCCCGATGATGGTCGGCCCGAATTGCGCGGGCATCATCAGCCCCGGCAAGGCCATGCTCGGCATCATGCCCGGCCATATCTATCTGCAAGGCAAAGTGGGCGTGATCTCGCGCTCCGGCACACTCGGCTACGAGGCGGCCTCGCAGATGAAGGCCAAGGGCATCGGCATCACCACCTCGGTCGGTATCGGCGGCGATCCGATCAACGGCTCGTCCTTCCTCGATCACCTCGCGCTGTTCGAGGAGGATCCGGAGACCGAGGCGGTGCTGATGATCGGCGAGATCGGCGGCCCGCAAGAGGCGGAGGCTTCGGCCTGGATCAAGGACAACATGTCGAAGCCGGTGATCGGCTTCGTCGCTGGCCTGACCGCGCCGAAGGGCCGTCGCATGGGCCATGCCGGCGCCATCATCTCCGCCGCCGGCGACAGCGCCGCCGAGAAGGCCGAGATCATGCGCTCCTGCGGGCTCACGGTCGCGCCCAATCCGAGCGAGTTTGGCTCGACGGTTGCGGGCGTGCTGGCCTCGCGTCCGGAGCGCCGCGCCTACGCGTGATCGGCTGCGTCGCTTACTGGAGCGGCCGGTTACATTCAGACGCGTCATGGGCTTGTCCCGGCCAGCCACGCATTGCTGATCGGGCGCATTCGTCGATCTCCGGCGCTTCGGCCGGCATGACGATCCAATCTGGCGAGATTGCGCTATAAGGAAAACTGGTGAACGGGCACGTCAGCGCCCGGCCCAACCCACGAGAAGCCGATCGAAGCGGTCGGGAGTGTCTTGCGTCGCCATGAACGAGGAGCTGAAACCCTCCAGCCTTGAGACCGCGCCGCCGGAGGCCGTGATCAGCGGCACCTCGGCCAAGCAAGCCTCCGATCTCCTGTTCCAGCTTCTGCTTGAGGTGGTGC
>JBAUOI010000522.1:0-17367 GCA_049579665.1 Methyloceanibacter sp. | reverse complement strand
AGGTCACCGCGCGCAAGACGGCGGAACAGGCGGCGCTCGCACAAAGCGAGCAGCGGCTGACCGACGCCATCGAGACCATCTCGGAAGGCTTCTCGCTCTACGACAATCAGGATCGGCTTGTTCTCGGCAACGCCAAATATGCCGAGCTGTTCGACTATGGCAAAGGCGGCCCGAGGCCGGGCACGACGTTCGAAGAGATCATGCGGAGCGCGGCCGCGCACGGCCTCATCCAGGATGCCATGGGCAGGGAGGAGGGCTGGCTCAGGCAGCGTGTCGCCGCGCATCGGCATCCCGGCGAACCCTTGCTGGAACGCCGCTCCGATGGGCGCTGGCTGCAAATCAGCGAGCGGCGCACCGAGACCGGCGGCACTGTCGCCGTTTATAGCGACCTCACCGACGTCAAGGAAAGCGAGCAGCGGGCGGCTGCCGCCAATCAGCTGATCTTGCAAAGCCTGCGTTATGCCAGCCGCATCCAATCCGCCGTGCTGCCGGCGCGCCGCGAACTCGATACCATCGCCGCCGACCATTTCCTCATCTGGGAGCCGCGCGACATCGTCGGCGGCGACTTCTTCTGGTTCCAGCCCATCAATGACGGCTATGCCGTGATGGTCGGCGACTGCACCGGCCACGGCGTTCCGGGAGCATTCATGACGTTGATCGCTGGGGGCCTGCTCGACCGCATGCTGCGCAGCGCCGACAGCGACAATCCGAGCAAGGTCCTGACGGGACTGCATCGCGGGGTGCAAAGCCTGCTCGGACAGAACGAGGCTCAGGGCGAGACCGATGACGGCCTCGAAGCCGGCATTTGCTTCATCAATCTGAAGAAGCGGAAGATGACATTCTCGGGCGCCCGCTTCTCGCTGTGGCGCGCCAATCGGAAGGGTGTCATCGAGATCAAGGGCGACCGCAAGGGCGTGGGCTACCGGCGCTATCCCCTGGACACGACCTACACCGACATCGCGCTGCCGTTCGAGGACAGCGATAGCTTCTACCTCACCACCGACGGCCTGATCGATCAGATCGGCGGCCCCCGCGGCCGCTCTTTCGGCAAGCGACGCTTCCAAGAACTCCTCAAGAAGAACCTCGGAACGCCGATGGCCGAGCAGGAAGACTCTTTCCGCAAGGCGCTTGCCACCCATCAAGGTCAGCAAATCCGCCGCGACGACCTCACGGTGTTGGGTTTCGTCCCGCACGCCTAGGAGACGCCGATGCTCGCCGCCCAACTGATGGATCTGCGCGGGATGCTGCACAGCCAGGGCGTCATCTTCGCCTATAGCGGCTATGTGACGGAGCCCGTGCTGAGCGGGGTCGGCGAGGCGCTCAAGCAGAAGCTCACCATCGACGACGCCGACACCAAGACGCTGCGCAGCGTGTTCGCCGTGTTCGTCGAGCAGATGCAGAACATCATCCGCTACTCCGCCGAGAAGGCGCAACCCGCGCTGGGTCCCGCGTCAGATCCTCGCGCGTTGATGGAAATCCGCTACGGCATTCTCACCATCGGCAGGGAAGGCACCGACTACATGGTGTGCGCCGGCAATCTCGTCGAGCGCTCGGACGTCGAGCGCCTGCGCGCCAAGCTCAGCCGCATCAGGGATATGAGCAAGGACCAGCTGAAGGCGCTCTATAAGGAGCAGCTCAGGGCGGAGCCCGAAGAGGGCAGCAAGGGCGCCGGTCTCGGCTTCATGGAGATCGCGCGCCGCGCGTCCAAGCCCATCGAGTTCGATTTCACCGACGTTGACGCAACTCACGCGTTCTTCGCCCTCAAAGCGACCATCTGAGAGCCGGATCGATGCGAGACAAGTTGGACATTGAAGCTACCTCCCGCACCCCGGCGGTGAGCTTCGACTTCATGCAGAACCATCTGAAGATCACCGGGGAGTCGTATCCTGAGGATGTCACCGACTTTTACGGACCGGTGTTCACCGCGCTCGATGGCTATCTGAGCAAGCTCGGCAGCGGCACCTGCCGCTTCGATTTCGAGCTCATCTATCTCAACAGCTCGAGCGCCAAGGCGATCATGATGCTCATGGACAAGCTCGACGCCGCCGCCAAGAAAGGCGCGTCGGTCGACGTCTATTGGTATTACGACAAAGAGGACGATACGATGCAGGAGCTCGGCGAGGAATTCGGGGAAGACCTCGAAAGCGCCAAGTTCCATCTCGAGAAAATGCCCGGCTGATGTCATCCGACGATCTCTTCGCGGCCGAGGAGCAGGTCATTGCAGCCGCGCAAAAGCTGCTCGACGACGGCCGCTTCGCCGACCGCGTCGACGGCAAGCTGTTCGAAGAGTTGCTCAGGGACTATCAGAAGCTGTTTCGCACCACGCGCCGCCTGATGAAACTCAGCGACCGCAACGAGCAGCAACTGACCGCCCTGGGGCAGGAGCAGCGTCGCGCCAACGAGATCATCACGCAGAAGAACAAAGAGCTCGACGCGCTCTCAACCAAGCTCTCGAAATATCTCTCACCGCAGATCTACCACTCGATCTTCACCGGCGCGCAGAATGTCGAGATTGCATCCAGCCGCAAGAAGCTCACCATCTTCTTTTCCGACGTGGTCAATTTTACCGAGACCACCGACAAGCTCGAGTCCGAGGACCTCACCAATCTGCTCAATCGCTACCTTACGGAGATGACCAACATCGCGCTCGAGCACGGCGCCACCATCGACAAATATATCGGCGACGCGATCATGGTGTTCTTCGGCGACCCCGAATCACGCGGGGTGAAGGAGGATGCGCGGGCTTGCGTGCGCATGGCGATCGCCATGCTGAGGCGGTTGCGCGAGCTGCGCGCGGAGTGGCTTGAGCTCGGCGCCGAGAAGCCCTTCCATCTCCGCATTGGCATCAACACGGGCTATTGCACGGTCGGGAATTTCGGCAGCGACGATCGCATGGACTATACGATCATCGGCAGCGCCGTGAACTTGACCGCGCGGCTCCAGTCGCATTCGGAGATCGACGGCATCCTGCTCGGCCATGAGACCTATTCCCTGGTCAAGGACGATGTGGCGGTCGAGGAGCAAACCCCGATCAAGGTGAAGGGCTTTGCCGAGCCGGTCCGCTGCTACAAGGTCCTTGGGCTTTATGACGATCTTGCGGAGGAGGGCTCCGTCATTCGGGAGGAGTCGGACGGGTTCAAGGTTCTGCTCGATTTGCAGAAGCGCGACCGGGCCGCCGCCGTCGCAGCCTTGGAAGCCATTGTCGCAAAGCTGAAAGCCTCAGGCGGCGGGGCAGCCTGAACGCCTTATAGGAACCAGATCCAGCCATAGAGCGCGAACAGGGGCAGGAGGATCGCCCCCGACCACAGCATATAGCCGATGAAGCTCGGCATCTTGATCTCGTGCTCCTCGCAGATCGACCGCACCATGAAATTGGGAGCGTTGCCGATATAGGTCAAAGCGCCCATGAACACGGCCCCTGACGAGATGGCGAGTAATGTGAGTTCCAGGGGTCCCATCAGCTCCTTCGCGTCGCCGCCGGCGAGATTGAAGAACACGAGATAGGTGGGCGCGTTGTCGAGCAAGCTCGACAAAATCCCGGTCATCCAGAAATAGGCGGCCTCGATCGGCGCCCCTTCTGGCGTGGAGACGAGGTTGAGCAGCGGCCCGAACGGCCCTGCGGTGCCAGCCTTCAGCAGCGCAAGCATCGGAATCATGGTGATGAAGATGGCCGCGAACAGCATCGCCACTTCCTGCATTGGCGCCCAGGTAAAGGCGTTCTCCACCCGCAGCGGACGCGGCGTGGTCCACCAGGACAGAAGGCTGATGGCGATGAGCACACCGTCGCGGATGAGGCTGTTGACTGGCATTTCCAGCCCAAGGCCGACTGGGATCGCGGCATCACGGTTCCAGACGCCGCTCATGAGCACCGTCAACGCGATGGCCATGAGATACAGGACATTGTGCAGGCCATCGATCTCGATGTGGCGCGGAATGCGGCTTTTGCACCTCACCTCCTCCGACTCTCGGTTCCAAGCGATCAGGTCGATCAAGTAAAACAGCGCGAGCAGGATGCCGCTCATGAACAGCATGGGCAGCAGCATGGCCTCCAGCGTCCACAGAAAGTCGACGCCCTTAAGAAAGCCGAGAAACAGCGGCGGGTCGCCAAGCGGCGTGAGCGAACCGCCGATGTTTGAGACGAGAAAAATGAAGAACACGAAGACGTGGATGTGATAGCGGCGATCCTGGTTCGCCCTGATGATCGGGCGGATCAGCACCATGGACGCGCCGGTCGTGCCGAGAAAGCTCGCCGACAGCGTGCCGAAGGCGAGGATCGCCGTGTTGGTGGCCGGCGTGCCGACCAGGTTGCCACTGACGCGGATGCCACCCGCCACGACGAACAATGCGAACAACAGGATGATGAAGGGCAGATAGTCATGCAGGAACGCATGCAGGATCTCGGTTGTGGCCGCCCAGAATCCGCTGATTGCGACCACGGGAAGGATCAGCGCGAACGCCCAAAAGGCGGCCACCTTGCCGAAATGATGCTCCCAGAATTTATGGGCTACGAGGGGGAGGAGAGCGATGGAGAGAAGCAGGCCGACGAATGGAATCGACCAAGCGAGACTTGCGCCGGCGCCGTCGAAATGCGCGGCCGCAGACGCAGCACTGTCTTCCGGCAAAACAACCTCCAAGCTCGAAGCGAGTTTAGACGTTGTAGCGTCAGGTCGGGCTAAATGCCAGCATGGTAGCGTTGTCGGGCCAGCGCCGCGCGTCAGCGCGCCGGCGGCGCGTCGTCATTGGCGGGGAGGCGGCGCGCGCTCTCGCGGAGCGCTTCTTTCAAGGAAGCCGGGCGCTGGTACTTGCCGAGCAGATCGGCGAAGGCTTCATCCGCCAAAGCCTGCACGCTTCTGCCGGTGTCTTTTGCCAGCATCTCGAGCGCGAGCCAGAGCTCCGGCGCGAACTCGATCAGCTTGCGCTTGATGAAATTCGAATCGCGGCGAGCGAACATGCGGCGAGCATAGCTGATTCGCCCTAGCATAAGCATGCACGAGCGCTTCAGGGCGCAACTCCGAAGCGGGGCCTGCAACTCGGCCGTTAGCTTTGCGGCGCAGCCGGAGCGAGCACGCGGAGCGCGCGGGGGCGAGAGCGATAGTGCAGCGGGTTGTGCATGATCTTCACCTCGCCGTCGAGCGCCACGGGAAGCCGGCTCGTCTTGGCACTGATCTCAGCCTCCGACAGCTGAAACGTATCCAGGTCGCGCTCCTGGTCCATGTGGCCGAAGCATAGCCGCCAAACCATCGCCAAGAACTCCGCCGGATTGCGCGGCTTCACCACATAGAACCAGAGCGCGCCCGCGTCGAGACGGTGACGTTTGCCGAAGGTGAAAAGCTCCATGCCGTATTCGTTGTTGCCGACGAACAGGCATGGCGTGCGATAGGGGCGGGCGAAGCCTTTGGCCGAGATACGTAACTTTCGCCGCGGGAAATGGCGCAGCATGCGGAAAAAAGCCGGCACCATGGCCATCCATTTGGCGAGCTTGTGCTGGGCTCTGCGCCGCTCGCGGTCGATGACCATGTAGGGATAAATACCGATCGATGAGTTGTTGATGAAGGTCTCGCCGTTCACCTCGGCCAGATCGACCACGCGCAGAGATCCGGCAGCAATCACCGCCGCGGCTTCTTCCACCGCCAGCGGGATGCTGAGATCCTTGGCAAAATGATTGAGCGTGCCGAGCGGGAGCACCCCGAGCGGCACTGACGTCTCGGCTAGCACGCTCGCCACCGTGCGGACGCTGCCGTCGCCGCCGCCGACCACGATGGCGTCGATCTCGCCACGCTTGGCTTGAGTCAGCGCCCGCTTGGCGGCGCCCTCCAGGCTTTCGCCTTCGACGAACCTGATCTCTGCCGTGACGCCGTGCTGCGCCAAGGCGGCGACGAGATCGGTCCGGACATCGTCGGCAAGTTTCTGGTTGAAGGCACCGGCGCCGGCATTCATCAGCGCCACGACACGCGTCACCGTGACCTTCGCGGGCTCCGGGGCAAATTCAAGGGCGGATAAGTCTGCCATAGTGCCAGTGCAGCTAACGAAGTTGCAGCCCTAAGGGTTGCGGGCCGACAGTATTTTCACCTTAGCCCCTGCGCGCTTCCTCGATATAGAGCGCGCGGAACTTGCGAGCCATCGGCCCTGGCAGCCCGTCGCCGATCTTGATGCCATCGATCTCCACCACCGGAAGCACAAAGGCCGTGGCTGCCGTCATGAACGCTTCGCGCGCGGCCAGCGCCTCGGCCACGCTGAAGGGGCGCTCCTGGAGGCTTACGCCCTCTAGCGCGGCGAGCCTGAGCACAGCCCGGCGCGTCACGCCCGGCAGGATGTGGTGGCCTAGCGGCTGAGTGCGGATCACCCCGTCTTGATCGAGGATGAAGGCCGACGACGAAGTGCCCTCGGTGACGCGGCCGTCCTCGACCATCCACGCCTCGTAAGCGCCTTTGGCTTTGGCTTCCTGCTTGCCCATGGACTGCGCCAGCATTGAGGTCGATTTGATATCGCGGCGCTTCCAGCGGAGATCGGGGATGGTCACGACCTTGATCCCGGTCTCGGCGTAGGGGTTGGCGATGAGCGGCTTCGTTTGCGTGAAAGCGATCACGTTGGGCGCTGTGTTCTCCGGATAGGCGAAATCGCGGTCTGCGCTCCCTCGCGTGATTTGAAGATAGATCATGCCTTCCTCGACCTTGTTTCGCGCGATCAGCTCTTCGTGCAGCGCGCGCAAATCGTCATGGCTGAGCGGGGCGGCAAGCGCGATCTACTTGAGCGATCGGTCGAGCCGGGCAACGTGCGGTTCGAAATCGACGAGCCGCCCGTCGAGCACAGCCGTCACTTCATAGACGCCGTCACCGAACAGAAAGGCACGGTCGAACACCGAGACCCTCGCCTCGGCCTCGGACAGATAAGAGCCGTTCACATAGACGATGCGGGACATGAGATGGGGAAGAGCGAGGAATGTTAAAGACTTGCCTAGCGCCGGCTCGGCCGGAACGCAAGCATGGGAAAACTGCCGGAAAACCTCTGGTTCCTTTTCCTAGATGTCTGGTTGAGGCATACTCCCACCCCTGAAGAGGCGCTCTGACCGAAAACGGCGCCGGACCAAATGGGGGACAGAGATGACTTCAGCAAGCGTGTTGATCGTGTTGTTGGTTGGGACGGTCGTCGGCGCGCTGGTCGGCCTGCTGGTGGGCGGCTCTATCGGCGCCTGGTATCTCGCACTGCTTGCCGGGCTCCTCGGCTCGACCATTGCCGTTGTCGCGCGCAACCTGATCTTGGCGCGAGGCGCGGGGCTCGGGCCTGACGACTCCAAGACTCCGGCGCTGGTGGTCGTCTATGCTGCCGTCGCCTCGCTCGGTGCCGGAAGCCTCGCCCTCGAAGTCGCCGAGCATAGCGGCCTTGGCGGCGCGCCGGTCTGGATCGCCACGCTAGCCGGCCTGTTCGCATCGATTCTGCTGGCGATACTGATGGTGACCTATCACACCAATCCCGGCGAAGCCCCGAAACTACGGCGCTAGCCGATCAGCGAGGGCAGGCGGGTTCCACGCTGAGCCCCGCCTGCTCGATCAACGCAAGGTCGTCCGACACGTCGTTGTTGGCCGTGGTGAGCAGCTTGTCGCCGTAGAAGATCGAATTGGCGCCGGCGAGGAAGCAAAGGATCTGCGCCTCCTTGGTGAGCGCCCTGCGGCCCGCTGAAAGCCGAACGCGTGAGAGCGGCATCATGATGCGTGCCGTCGCCACCATGCGCACGAGATCGAGCGGATCGACCGGCGGCTGATCTTGCAGCGGCGTGCCGGCTACGGCGGCAAGTGCGTTGATCGGCACGCTCTCCGGATGAGGGTCTAGATTGGCGAGCGTCTGGAGCAGCCGCGCACGATCCTCGTTCGTCTCGCCCATGCCGATGATGCCGCCGCAGCAGACCTCGACGCCTGCCTTGCGCACCCGCGCCAGCGTATCGAGCCGATCCTGATAGGTTCGCGTCGTGACGATCTCGCCGTAGAACTCGGGCGAGGTATCGAGATTGTGGTTGTAGGCGGTGAGTCCCGCCTCGGCGAGGCGGTCGGCCTGGGCCTGGGTCAACATGCCGAGAGTGACGCAAGCCTCCATGCCGAGCTCGCGCACGCCCTTGACCATGGCAAGCACGCTATCGAAGGCCTCGCCGTCCTTCACCTCGCGCCAGGCTGCGCCCATGCAGAAACGCGACGCGCCGGCTTCCTTGGCGATCCGCGCTTTGTCGAGGACGTCCCCTATGTCGAGCAGGGCCTCGCGCTTCAAGCCCGTTGCCTTGGCGTAATGCGCCGACTGCGCGCAATATTTGCAGTCTTCGGGGCACGCGCCGGTCTTGATCGAGAGCAGGCTGGCCAGCTGAACCGTGCCGTCCTCGTGATGGCGGCAATGTACCGCGCGAGCCTGGTCGAGCAACTCGAGCAGGGGAGCGGTCAGGAGGCCAAGCACCTCAAGGCTCGTCCAGTCATGGCGGATTTCGGGGTACGGATTCGGCTCATGTGGCGTCTTCGCCTGGTGGGCCTTGCCGTTGACAGGATTTGCGATTTTCAGGATTTCCGACACGGGCGATGCGTTGCGATTGCTGGACCGTAGACCCTTCGCTAATACAGGATCATGGCGGCAAGCGAAAGCAGGTACAGGGCCTTTCTCGACGTCCGCGCTCGCGAGGGCTTGCGGCGGTCGCTGCTGACGGTCGCGGCGCGCGATGCGCGGATCATCGGCGCCGAGGGACGGTGCTACATCAATTTCGCCAGCAACGACTATCTCGGGCTTCGCTTCAACCAGGCGCTGATCACCCGCGCGGTCGAATGGGCCGAAACCTATGGCGTCGGCTCTGGCGCCTCGCGGCTGGTCACCGGCAATCTCGACCTGTTCGCGCCGATCGAAGCCAAGGTCGCCACGCTCAAGGGGAAGCCGGCGTCGTTGGTCATGGCGTCGGGCTTTCAGACCAATGCCGCCGTGCTTCAGGCGCTGTTCGACAGGAGCGTGCTTGGCGCCGAGCCACTCGTCTTCGCCGATCGGCTCAATCACGCGAGTATGCATTTCGGCTGCCAGGCCGCTGGTGTACGGCAGTTCCGCTACCGCCATTGCGATGCGTCCCATCTCGCTGAGCTTCTGAGTCAATATCAAGGGGATGAGCGGGCGCGCTTCATCCTGACCGAGAGCGTGTTTTCCATGGATGGCGACGTGGCGCCGCTCGGCGACATCGCGCGCCTCGCCCGCGAGCATGGCGCCTGCCTCGTCGTCGACGACGCGCATGCGACCGGAATTCTAGGGGCAGCCGGCTCGGGTCTCTCGGGCGAAGCAGATATCGTCATCGGCACTTTCTCCAAGGCGCTTGGCGGCTTCGGCGGCTATGTCGCTTCGACGGAGACGATGCGCGACTATCTGCTCAATCGCTGCGGCGGCGTCATCTATTCGACGGCGCTTCCGCCGCCCGTGCTCGGCGCCATCGACTCAGCGCTCGATCTCGTGCCCGGCATGGATGCAGAGCGGGCTTATGTCGCGCGCTTGGCTGAGCGGTTTCGCGCCGGCGCGAGCGCCATCGGCCTAGACACCAGCGCCTCCACCACACAAATCGTGCCTGTCGTCCTGGGATCGCCGGAAGCGGCTATTGCCGTGAGCGAGCGCCTCAAGCGTGCCGGCCTGTGGGCTTCGGCGATCCGGCCTCCGACAGTCCCGATCGGCACGGCCAGGCTGAGACTGGCCTTCACCGCGGCGCATGAGGAGCCTGACATCGATCGTCTTTTAGAAGCCCTCTCAGCTGAGAATGTGCGCCGCCCAGCCAGAGCCGTGTAAAGTCGCAAGATGCGTTTCGTGCTCGTTCATGGCTGGGGCTTCCACGCAGGCATCTTTGCCGATCTCATCAGCCATCTCGGTGGCGCCGAGACCACGCTGATCGATCTCGGCTTTGTGTCCGGAGGCCCCAAGGGCGAGTCGGACTGGCCGTCGGACGCTATCGCCATTGGCCATTCGCTCGGCCTGTTGTGGTTGCTCCAGCAGGGGGGTGGCCGCTTCAGGGGCCTTGTCAGCATCCAGGGCTTCGACTGCTTTTGCTGCCATATCGGCCCCTCGCGCATCGCCGCCCTGAAGCGTGGGCTGGAGCGGGAGCCGGGCGGAACGCTTCAGGCCTTCTGGCGTTCCTGCGGCGCGTCGGGCTTCGCTCTGCCGGCAGCGCTCAATGTCGCGCGGCTCGACGAAGGACTCGATTGGCTGATGCATTGGGACGCGCGAAAGGCTAAACACGAGCTTGCCTGCCCCGTTCTCGCCCTTGCCGCCCGCGACGACCCGATCGTGCCGGCATCGATGAGCGAAGCGATCTGGCAGGACCACGGCATCGAATGGTCGCTGGACGGCGGCCATGTTCTTCCCCTGAGGCACCCGCGATGGTGCGCGCGTCATGTCCTTGAATTCGCCAATGCTCTCCCGTCGTAGCGCGGAAATCGCGGCGAGCTTCGGCGCGCGCGCGCGAAGCTATGAACGCCATGCCGGGCTCCAGCGCGCGGTTGCCGACCACCTGGCGCGCCTGTTGCCGGAGCGGAAGAGCCCAAACGTGCTCGAGCTTGGCTGCGGCACCGGCCTGTTCAGCCGCCATCTGCTCGCGCGCTATCCCGAAGGACGCTTCGTGCTGACCGATGCGGCGCCGGCCATGATCGCCGAATGCCGGCGGAATCTCGCGGCCGCGGATCAGGCGCGGATCAGCTTCGAGGTCATGGATGCGGGCGAGGCGGGAGGCCACGCCGAACTCGACCTGATCGTGTCGAGCATGACGCTGCACTGGCTGGCGGACCCTGCCACGAGCCTTGAGCGCTTGCGACGGCTGCTCGCTCCTTGCGGTGTTCTGCTTTTCGCGACGCTCGGGCCTCACTCTTTTGCCGAGTGGCGCGGCGTGCTGGCGCGCGAAGGGCTGGAAAGCGGCGTTGCCGAGATCAAGCCGCTTCCGGGTGTTGTCGAGGAGGAGCGCCTGGCGCCGGATGCCGACACACTCTCTTTCCTCCGCCGCATGGAGGCAGTCGGAGGATTGACGCCAAAAGAGGGCTACACGCCACTTTCTCCAGGCGCGCTCCGCCGCGCCATCCGTGCCACCGATGCTGTGCATGGCGGCCGCATCACCTGGCACATCGTCTATGGGTTGCTCAACGCGCCCGACGCCAGCGCGTCGAGGCACGCGACGATGCCGGCATAGGCGCGGGCCAACTCCTCATCGCTGATACAGTAAGGCGGCATGAGGTAGATGGTCTGCCCGAGCGGCCTGATATTGAGCCCGTGCGCCAGGAACCAGTTGCGCAAAGCCCGGCTCTCCCAGGACTGGTAGCCGCCGCCCGCCTTCACGTCGAAGGCGAGGATCGAGCCGATCAGGCGAAGCCTGGTCACGTCGGGCCGCACCGCGAGCTCACCCATGAATTCGCGATGCCGCCGGTTGATCCGCGCGATCCGTTCGAGTGTCTTTTCCTCGTTGAACAGTCGAAGCGAGGCGAGCGCCACGGCGCAAGCCAGAGGATTGGCGGTGAAGGAATGGCCATGCGGTAGCGCGCGCTCGAAGCTTTCTGCCAGGAACGCCTCGAAGATCGGCTGCCGCGCAACGGTCAACGCCATCGGCATATAGCCCGCCGTCAGCCCCTTCGACAGGCAGACCAGATCGGGGACGATGTCGGCCTGCTCCATGGCGAACATCGTTCCGGTCCGCCCGAAACCCGTCGCCACTTCGTCGAAGATGATGAGGACGCGGGCGTCTCGCGCCAGCTTGACCAGCCGCTTGAGGAAGCTGGGCCGGCACAGCCGCATGCCGCCCGCGCCTTGCAACAAAGGCTCGATGATCAGCGCGGCGATCGTATGTCCACGGTCGGCAAGCAGCGCCTCGAAGGCCGACAGCGCGCCGGCTTCGCGCTCTTCCGCCGCGTCGTCGCCGGCGAAGGTGGCGGGACAGGGGAGCACCACGACCTTGCACATCAGGTCGCGGAACGCGCTGAACAATTGCGAACCGCGCCCGAGCGACATGGCGCCAAGCGTGTCGCCGTGATAGCCGCCGTCGAAGGCGACCAGCGTCCGGCGCCCCGGCTCTCCGGTATTGATCCAATATTGATAGGCGATCTTCAGCGCGACCTCGACCGAGGTCGATCCGTCGTCGGAAAAGAACACGCGCGAGAGGTCGCCGGGCAGCGCCTTGGCGAGCGCTTCGGCGAGATCGGCGGCGGGCTGATGCGTGAAGCCCGCGAACATCACGTGCTCGAAGCTGGCCGCTTGCTCGGCGAGCGCGGCATTGAGCTTCGGATGCGAATGCCCATGCGTGCAGGTCCACCAAGAGGAGACGAGGTCGAGGATCTCGTTGCCGTCGGCGTCGAACAGGGAGGCGCCCTTGGCCCCCGCGAGCACGATCGGCTCGGTCTCGGCGCCATGCTGGGTGTAGGGATGCCAGACATAGCGCCGGTCGCGTGCCAGCACCTCCTTGGCAAGCGAGGCGGGCAATGTCGCGTGCGATTTCGGATCGTCGTTCATGTGGCGGCCCGTGCGAGCTTGGCGAGATCGAGCTCGGGCTGGATGGCCCTGAGCGTCGCCGGCGTAACCTGATCGAGCCATGGGATCTCGGCGATGATCTCCACCCGGCCGTAGCGCTCGATCGCTACGCGATTATGCGGCGTCTCCGGGCCATTCACCACGACGCCGGCGAGCGGCAGTCCGCGCCGCCTGATTGCCTCGATCGACAGCAGGGTGTGATTGATGGTGCCGAGCGTGGAGCGCGCGACCAGGATCACCGGCAGCTCGAGTTGGTCGGCGAGATCGATCACCAAGGCCGTATCGGTGAGCGGCACCATCAATCCGCCCGCGCCCTCGACCACCAAGGGCCGTTTGCTGGCAGGCGGGACGAGCTTCTGCATATCGATGGCGAGGCCGGCCCTGCGCGCCGCTTCATGCGGGGCGATCGGCTCGGGCAGCACATAAGCCTCGGGCAGGATGCGCTCGGGCGCGACCTCGGTCAGCCGGCGCACGATCTCGGAATCCGTCTCCGGATGATTTCCGGCCTGCACCGGCTTCCAGTAGCTCGCCCCGAGGCGTGTCACGAGCCACGCGGCGACAACCGTCTTGCCGACATCGGTATCGGTTCCGGTGACGAAGAAACCTTGCACTTTGTTCTCTGGCCCCTATCGGGGTAATCCCTGATTGCGGCGCGACTGTACAGAGCCCATTCGGTCGAGGCAAAGGGCAGTGGACGCAACCTCGCGTTTCGGGCGACATAGGTCGCCCATGCGTCGCATTTTCATCGTCTCGCTCGTTACGGCCCTCGCGTTTTGCACCCTCCCGGCGGCGGAGGCCAAGACGCTGCGCGTGGCCTATGACTCCGACCCGACCTCGCTCGATCCGCATGAGCAGCTGTCGGGCGCCACCCTCCAGCTGTCTCATCTCCTGTTCGATCCGCTGATCAGGTTCAGGCAGGACCTCACGCTTGAGCCGCGCCTTGCCAAGAGCTGGGAGAAGATCGACGAGCACACGACGCGCTTCCATCTGCGGGAGGGCGTAAAGTTCCAGTCGGGCCGCACGCTCTCCGCCAAGGACGTGGTGTGGACCTTCAACCGGCTGAAGCAGAGTCCCGACTTCAAGGCGTTGTTCGAGCCGTTCAGCGAGGCGAAGGCCGTCGACGATCAGACTGTCGATCTCGTCACCAAGGGCGCGTACCCGCTGGTGCTCAACCTTGCCACCTACATCTTTCCCATGGACCGCGAATTCTATTCCGGCACCGACGAGCGCGGGAAACCCAAGGACGCGATCGTCAAGCACGGCGCGTCCTTCGCATCAGGTCACGCGAGCGGTACGGGACCCTTCATCGTCACCGAGCGCGAGCAGGGGGTGAAGCTCGGACTGAAGCGCTTTGCCTATTATTGGGACAAGGCCTCTCCGGGCAATGTCGATGAGATCGTCTTCACGCCGATCAAGGAACCGGCCACGCGGGTCGCGGCACTGCTCGCCGGCGATGTCGACTTCATCGCGCCGGTGCCGCCGACCGACCTTGCCCGCATCAAGGACGCCACCTGCTGCACGCTGATCACCATGCCGAGCACGCGCGTGCTGACCTTCGAGCTGAACCAGGATCGCGTTCCGGCCTTCAAGGACAAGCGCGTACGGCTTGCCATGTCCTATGCGCTGAACCGCGAGGGAATTGCGCAGAAGATCATGCGCGGCCTCGCAACGCCTGCGGGCGAGCTCAGCCCCCCGAGCTATGCAGGATACGATCCCGCTCTCACCCCGCGCTTCGATCTCGCCAAGGCCAAGGCGCTGATGCAGGAGGCGGGCTATGCCGACGGCTTCTCCGTCACGATGATGTCGCCCAACAACCGCTATATCGAGGACGCCCGCACCGCCGAGGCGGTCGCCGCCATGCTGGCCAAGATCAACATCAAGGTCGATCTCCAGACCATGCCCAAGGCGCAATATTGGCAGCGCTTCGACGAGCGCGCCGGCGACATCATGATGATCGGCTGGCAGTCGGACACCCAGGACTCGGCGAATTTCTACGAGTTTTTGGTGATAACGCCCGACAAGGCGACCGGCTACGGCCAATATAATGCCGGCAATTATTCCAACCCCGAGGTCGACCGGCTGACGCTTCAGACCCAGACCATGACCGATCCAAAGGCGCGCGCCGAAACGCTGAGAAAAATCGAGCGTATCCTCTATGACGACGCGGCGCTGCTGCCGCTGCATTGGCAGCATCTCTCCTGGGCGGCGCGCAAGAATGTGCGCATCGACGAGGTCGTCAATGTCATCGATATGCCCTATCTCGGTGATCTGGTGATCGAGTAAGGCGAATGTTTCAGGCTCTCAGGGGACGGTGCATGCTCAGGAAGATTCTCATCGGTCTCGCCGTGCTGGTGGCGCTGTTCATTGTCGTCGTTGCCATGCAGCCGTCGGAGTTCCAGGTCGCGCGTACGGCCACGATCGCCGCGCCTCAAGCGGAGGTGTTCGCTCAGGTCAACGATTTGCGCAAGTGGGACGCGTGGTCGCCATGGGCGAAGCTCGATCCGGACGCGAAGATCAATTTCGAAGGGCCTGAGGCAGGGCAGGGCGCGGCGATGAGCTGGGCGGGCAACGACAAGGTCGGCGAAGGCAAGATGACGATTGTGGAGAGCAAGCCTGACGAGGCGGTCAAGCTCAAGGTCGATTTCGTCAGGCCGTTCGAAGGCACGAGCAATTCGAACTTTGCCTTCAAGCCCGAGGGCGACGGCACGTCCGTCACCTGGGCCATGTCAGCTCATCACAATTTCCTGGAGAAGGCCTTCTGCTTGGCGATGAACGGCAAGAAGATGATCGGCGGCGACATGGAGAAGGGCTTGGCGCAGCTCAAATCGCTGGCCGAACAAAAGAGCTAGTCTGCGCTAGTTCTGCCTCCTGCATTCGCCCACATAGTCGAGTTGGGCCTTAGCAGCGCGGCGGTGGCAATCATTGGAATATGTGGTGCCGTCGCAACCGCATACCGGCATGTAGCCCATAGTGCAGAGCTCGGGAACTTCGCTGCACACGCCTACGGCGTCGACGACATTGCACATTCCCGGCTTCACGTCACAAAACTGATTACCCTTACAAACCATGTTCGGCATGCCGCCGCAGGGCTCCGGTTCGGCCGCGACGGCAGAAATGCCTGAGGCGAGCAAGAGCGTCAGTATCAAGAACATGCGCATGATCATTCCTCTCCTTCGAAGGGTTCGCCACGAGGATGCTTGCAACAATGCATCCGGTTAGCCGCTGATGCCTACTTCTTGCAGACGCTGGCATGGTCGAGCTGCTGCTTGGCCTTCTTCCGCTCGCAATCGTTGGAGAATTCTTTGCCGCCGCAGGCACAAACCGGGATGTGCTCTTCGGTACATTTGTCGGCGGTTTCCTTGACGCAGGTGCCCGCTCCATCCATGACGCCACATTCGCCGGCGGGGTGTTCGCACCACAATCCGGTCTCGCATTGAATGCCCGCAATGCCGTCGCAGGTCTCACCACCTTAGCTGCGAAGGACGGGGACAGCGGCACGGTTAAAAGGCCTGCGAGGACTGCCAGAACGAGAAATGCGCGCATCTGAAATCCTTCCCAAAACATTGGCTCAAGAACGCGAACTCATAACATAATCACAGGTTGTATCACTTTAGGTTTCACCGTGGGGTGAGGGAGCGGAAAGGGACCAAGACGCGGACCGGCCTTTCGCGACCGTCCGGTGGTATAGTTGTTTGGCGTGCGGGCGGCGGACTTGCCGGGCTTGGCCTGCCGAGCGGACCACGATGGGAGGGGCGAAGCGCGTTTTAACTTTGCCGCGACTGGGGATGACCTGGGAAACCCTGAGGGCCGACATTCTGGTAAAGCCGGCCGCCGGCGTTCGCGCCGTCACGATCATGGCTTGTGTCGGTCTTTTGACCGGCATCCTCTCCAGCCTTCCCTCTCCGTTACCCGATCTGCGGCTTGAGAGCCCCGAGATCCTGATCAATGCGGCAGGCATCCCGCTGCATGCGGGCATTGCCTTCGGGGCAGGGATGGGGATCATGCTGTGGCTCTGGGCCAATCGCGATCTCGGCAAATGTCTGCTCGCCATGGCGCTGATCCTGATGGGCTGGCTTGCCGCTGTGAACACCGCAAACGACGTGATGACCGCGGTCGTGAGCTCCGAGCTGTTCGGCACGGTCGAGGGCGCGAAAGCGAGCCGGGAGGTCGTGGGGTGGGTTCTGGCAGGACTCGTTGGCGGCGCGATCGGCGCCGGTCTCACCGCGTTTGGCGCCGGCCTCCCCGCCCAAGCCATCAGGCGTCCCGAAGCCTGGAGCGCCATCGTCCTCGCCGGTGCTCTGTTCGGCCTTCTGCTCTATCCGGCCGCGAATCTCGACCTGATCGCGCTTCTCTTCGTGCCCTGGCAGGCGGCGGTCGCCGCCTGCATCGGCTATGGCCTGACCCGCCGCGCCGCGTGAGCGGTCGCTAAGAACACGAAACGCGGGGACGACCCTCACAATCGAGCTTTCAGTATGGCGGAAGGGGTTCAAGAGAGCGGGCGGCAAGATGGCAAGCGGATCGTCGCCTGCACCTGCGGTCAACGTTACCGCGTGCCGATCCAGGCCGTCGGAGCCCGGAGCTGCACGAAATGCGGCCGTCCTATCAGCTTAGCGCCAACACCCGACGGCGGATCGGAGCATGCGCACGAGAAGCTCAAGGTTTTCGTTTCCTACTCCCGCAAGGACAAAGACTTCGTTGTGTGGTTCAGCGACGCCCTGCAGGCCCAGGACGTTAATGTCTTTCGCGACCTCGACGACATTCTTCCCACCGAGGAGTGGTGGCCCCGCATCGAGAAACTCATCACGGCCGCAGACACCGTGGTTTTCGTGGTTAGCCCGGATTCGGTCAGTTCGGAGATCTGCACGC
>JBAUOI010000521.1:0-1665 GCA_049579665.1 Methyloceanibacter sp. | reverse complement strand
AATACGGCCGAACCTCGATCAGCTCCTGGACAAAGCAATCGCTATTCCTGGGGTCGGCAGCGTGATTCAGCCGGCGGTCGACGCGATACGCTCAAAGCTCGACTCGTTGACCAAAGCCTAGACACGGGGTGAGCCCCACATCGCCGGGACCTTGCCCGTTCGAGAAAGATTGGCTTATGAGAATAACCGGATGTTGGTGGTCAGTGTTCCACCCATCAACGGCCCGGCAGCTACCTGGTTGAGAGGAGAAGCCGGGCCTAACCAGCCGCTGGAGTGCGAACCGGAGAGCTGGCTCAGCGAGTCTACACCAGCGGGCCCAGCGCCGGAGAAGTGTTCGCGTCCCAGCGCCGGGCCTAACCAGCCATGGGCAGGATGGTGGATGCAACCCTGTGGCTGGCTACGGCCATCCTAGCACGCGCCCAGAGACCTCTCTAGCGCCGGGCCCTAACCAGCCTGGTAGCGCCTACCTGGGCACAAATCTTCCCCGAGGCGCGAGCGTCCCATAGTACTCATGGCAAAAGCCTTCATTCCACCAAATACACACGTGTTGAGATCGGGAGACATGTGGGGGACTAAACTGGCAGATACCATTGATTCGTATTTGGTTGGGGTCCTGGCAGGAACGGGCTTGGCGGGCTTTTGCGGATTTGCGTGATCATGGTGTCTGGCTCATGAAGCGGCGCGGGCGACATAGCCTCTGCCGAGGTTATAACGGCTAAAGCAAAGGCGGCACTGATCATCAATCTGATCATTGTTTCCTCCTATAAGCGGCCCGACACCCAGACCTGCACACGGCATCCATGGCGACGAGTATTGTCCGGCCGCACCAAGTGTCGGTGCACCGACTGAGTTGCTGCGATGGCTGCGACTAAACAGGCGGTGCTAAGCGGCATGGGTCGCTGTCATGACTGCGGACAAGAGCTAATCGGGATCGACAATCGCGACGAGCGACTGACCGGTTGCGGGGCACCGACTGACGGGGACCGATGGATAAGGATGTCGGTAGATGAATTGCGACATGGCGGACACAAATAGAGTTAGCCTCCACGCCTACCGTCGCACAAATTTTCCCTGAGGCTTGAGCGTCTCAGTAGTACTCAACGCATATACCTTCGTTCCATTTCGCACACCCACGGTAGTCGCGTCGGCGGACATGGTGGGGGGTGGAGCGCAACATGCAGACACCATTGATTCGTACCTGACTCGGAAGGTCGCACGGTTGGTGGGCTGGGCGGACGTTGTGTATTTGTGGTCGGCGGACCGGGAAGGTGGAGCGCAACATGCAGATACCATTGATTCGTACCTGACTGGGAAGGTCGCACCGGTTGGTGGGCTGGGCGGACGTTGAGGATTTGCGTGATCATCGTGTCTGGCTCATGAAGCGGCGCGGGCGACATGGCACCTGCCGAAGTTGCAACGGCTAGGGCAAAGGCGACACTGATCAGCAATCTGATCATTGTTTCCTCCCGTGTGATGATGCGTTTCTTGAATCTGAGGAATCTACCCTCAAAGGCTTGATCGGTGAGCGCGAAGGCTGGTGTTAACGGCCGCCTAGCCGAGGGCGCAGCTTACCACTAATTTCAATCGCTCCGATGGTCAGAGCGGGCCAAGTTATAGGGCCAGGGAAGCTCAAGATTATGCAACCGCACGGCTACGAAATCCCGC
>JBAUOI010000520.1:0-2042 GCA_049579665.1 Methyloceanibacter sp. | reverse complement strand
TCTATAAACGCTATCCCACCTATCGCGACGCCCCCGATGGGCTGCCGCAGTGGAAGCCGCGCCTCAATCGGAAGGGGGAGCGGTACTGATGGAGGGAAAATGGACCGACATAGCGGAGGGGCAATTTGAAGCCTCGCACAGCGAACAGCACTGTTCCGGTAGTTACGTCCTGGCCAGCGAGATGAGTGAAAGCGTGTGGCGTATATGCCACGGTTGCTTAGGAAAGATCCCTCGTGGGGAACTGCTGCGGCCGGAGAGAGTAGACCCCTCCCAGCGTCAGACTTTGGCGCTCTCACCATTTAGTAACGCATAGGGGGGGTTTGTTATGCAACCAATGAAGTTCGTCGTCGGCACTATGTCGCTTCTCGTTCTCGTCTTTGTCATGGGTGGCACCATCGTTGTTGTGGCTGGGGTATTGACCCCCAAGGTGATCACCGCCGCAGTAAATTGAACCGCAGCGCCGCGCTTCGAGGCACCGGATCGAATGGAACGACCCCGCTCGCTCATGGGGACGGGGCCGCTCCGGTACGCAACACCAATATGTTGAGGAGACCCCGGTGCGCGCACTTGTGTGCAGCATGCGGCCGCAATCGCTACCAACTGGCTAATATGAAGAAGACCCCGGCACGGGGGTGGTCGTCTCTAACCCTTCTCGTTTTAAGTTCGAGAAGGTCAACGACGCCACTTGGAAGCTCACCAATGGGGAGATGACCAACGTTCCGACGCGGATTGGGTTTTGGGGCGGCTACCGCACCACCAAAGCTATCGCATGGGTCATCAACATCGCCCCGAATGCGTGGCTTGCCCGGTGTGGTGATCAAACCTCGAATGCATCCCCGCTCAATGCGGCGAAGGCGATGGCAATAAAGATGGGTCAAGGGTGCTTGCGGCGATTACGTGGTGAGCAATCCGATAACTCAGGTCAACGGCCTAACGGCCATCTTGCTTGAGCGGGAATGAAGACCCAGGCGACCGCGTGGCGTCTTAGGGGGATAGACATGTGCGTGAGACGATCCAGGGACACAGGATTACAGTGATGAAAAGAATCAGCACCCACAAACGCCGCAGCAGCGTTATGTCCTGCATCGTGTTTAGTTTCATGTCGAGCACCGCGTCCAGCTCAAGCAGCCCAGCGCCTAGAGTCAGTCGCGCACGTCTCTAGCGCCGAGCCTAACCAGCCTGGTAGCGCCTACCGGGGCACAAATCTTCCCCGAGGCGCGAGCGTCCCATAGTACTCGTGGCAAAAGCCTTCCTCCCACCAAATACACACGTGTTGGGATCGGGAGACATGTGGGGGGTTATACTGGCAGATACCAGTGATTCGTGTTTGGTTGGGGTCCTGGCAAGGACGGACTTGGCGGGCTTTGCGGATTTGCGTGATCATGCCGTCCGGCTGATGAAGCGGCATGGGCGACATGGCCTGCGCCGATGTTGCGAGGGCTAAGGCAATGGCGACACTGATCAACAATCTGATCATTGTTTCCCCCGATAAGTGGCCCAGCGCCGAGAGTTGGTTGCGCATCTCTTAGCGCCGGGCCTAACCAGCCGGGGGCAGGGATGGTGGACCGAACCCTGTGGCTGGCTACGGCCATCCTAACACGCCAATAAGTGGCCCAGCACCACCGCGCATGCTCGGAACGGCAGTGCTGGACCTAACCAGCCTGCATGGCGCGAACCGGAGAGGCTGGCTACGGCCATCCTAACAGGAAGCGGCCACGGCATGTGACGCGCTGGCGTGATCTGGGCGGGCTACCTGTCACGCATCGCCATCATCGAGAAGTAGATTACCAACCCGACGTACCCCACCGTGCCCACTATCAGAAGCCAGTCTGTCCATTCCATCATCTAGGTGCCGTAGGCAAGCGCCCAAGAAGGACTCGGCACCGCTGCTACTCGGGACTGACCTAACAACGGCACCGAGCCTGACCACCATAAGGGGGAGGATCATCCCGCAGGTGGATCGTCCAAGAGTCTAGTGGTTGATCGTGAGCATCTTGGGGCGCAGACGAAAGCGCCGCAGTGCCCTTACTTGCCCACCTCAG
>JBAUOI010000519.1:0-3368 GCA_049579665.1 Methyloceanibacter sp. | reverse complement strand
ACCTGGTCGCCCAACACCGTGACCTATGCCGGCAACAATCGCACCCACATGATCAGGATCCCGGGCAGCGGGCGCTTCGAGTTCAGGCTCGCCGACGGCGCGGC
This sequence comes from Methyloceanibacter sp., assembly GCA_049579665.1. GTDB lineage: Bacteria > Pseudomonadota > Alphaproteobacteria > Rhizobiales > Methyloligellaceae > Methyloceanibacter. Next base: position 3,264 of record JBAUOI010000519.1, on the reverse strand, counting down.
CAATCCCTATCTCTTGCCGGCTGCTCTGCTCGCGGCAGGCCTCGACGGCATTGCGCGCGGCATCGACCCGGGCAAGCCGCTCGACATCGACATGTATGCCGAAGGCCACAAGGCGCCGGCCGGCACCAAGAAGCTACCGCTTAATCTGCTGGATGCCTTGCGCATCACCGAGGGATCAGAACTTCTGCGGCGCGAGCTCGGCGATGAGTTTGTCAACTCCTACATCAAGCTCAAGACGCGCGATTGGAACGACTATTCGCGCCACCTGACCGAGTGGGAGCGCGCCAATACGCTCGACTGCTAGACGCCTTGCTCATTCGCGACCCGCGGCCTGAGGACGAGGCGGCTTGGCGGCGCCTTTGGGCCGGTTATGTCGCCTTCTACGAGGCCGAAATCGGCGACGAGGTGACCGCTAAGACCTGGCGTCGTCTGTTCGATCCTCGCTCCAACATGCTCGGCCGCATCGCCGAATGGCAGGGCGAAGTGGCCGGCTTCACTGTTTCAATAATTCATCCAGGCTCCTGGACGCTCACGCCGCTCTGTTATCTCGAGGACCTGTTTGTCGATCCGGCCGCGCGAGGCCACGGCATCGGCAAGGCCCTCGTTCAGGACCTCATCAACATCGGCCGGAAGCGCGGCTGGTCGCGGCTCTATTGGCACACGCGGGCGTCGAACGAAGCCGCGCGCCGGCTCTACGACAAGTTCGTGCACGCCGACGATTTCGTCCGCTACCGTACGATCTTGGACTAACGGCCTCGGTGGTCCGTCTTGGCAAACGCCAAGGTCATTCCTTAGGTTACCCGCTTTCATGAGAAGACTTGTATGGCTGACAACAGACTCCCAATCCCAAGCGCACCGAGATCGTTCTGGCTTGGCTCGGCATGGCCGGCGCCGTCGCCCTGATGTGGTGGTTGGTCGCCGACTAGGGCCGGTCCGGCAAATTCTGCCGGCGCCTCGGCCAATTTCTGCGAGTCCTCTAGTAATAGCGATCAATCGCTGACTTGGTTTCCTCGCCGCTCCGGTCGGCCGCCATATCGGCTGCAATTTCTGCATTTTCCTGGCGTGTCTGGAGAATGTGCCAGCCGATCCAGAAGATAAATCCTAGGATGACTAGGACCACCTCCCATCCCTGGAAAGGATAGATTGCGCCGACGTCCTTGAGGTCGACGGCCCAACTTGTCATTCCATTGGTCGACATTTTTGCTCTCCTCTCGGATCTCTATTTGACCATCGCCTTCTCGGTCATGCCCACTTCGCGGACCGAGGTCATGAAAGCTTGGTTGAGCGCAAAGTCGACACCCTCGAGCTCGACCTTCTTGGGCACACGCAACAGGCCCATGCCATTCATTATCTTGCAGGCGATCAAGGTCGGGATGAAGCCGAGCAGGAACATCAAGCAAGCGCCGGCGAAATTGCCGAGCGGGTTGATGTGCGCGAAGCCTTCATAGGGAGAGGACGGCTGTCCCCACAGCATGAAGCCCGCAACGACCACGCCGAGGAATCCGCCGTAGCCGTGCACCGCGACAGCGCCCACCGCATCGTCGATCTTGAACCGGCGTTCGACGAAATAGTGGAGCTTGTAGCAGATGGTCGGAACGATGGCGCCGATCAGCAGGGCCTGGATCGGATGGTAGAGATCGTTGCCGGCGGAGGCGGACATGTCGCCGCACACACCGCATGAGAACGTCCAGAACGGATCGCCCTTGGAGATGAGATAGCCAGCCATCATGCCGCCCGACAGCGACATCAGGAAGTTGAACGTGATCGCCGAAAGCGTGGTCGGCGCGAGATAGATATTGGTTGCCGTCCACGTGTCGCCGGTGATCTGACCGGCGATGGTTGCCGGCGAGATAAGCGGGATGTTGCAGGCGGCATAGAAGCCCCAGAAGCCGGTATAGATCAGGAACAGGCCGATGCATACAAGCCAGGTATTATGGGGAGGTAGATCGCGCGGCGTTCCGTCCGCCCGGAATTTGCCGATGCGGGGACCGAGAACAATCAAAAAGGCGAGTGCCGCGCCGCCTGCGATGGCATGGACGACGCCGGAAGCGTAGGCGTCATGATAGCCCCAAAGCTTCACCATCCAGCCTTGCGGATGCCAGCCCCAGGCCGCATCGAGGATCCACATAACCGAGCCGATCAGCACGGCGATGATCCAGAATGCGCCCGAGCGCGCCCGCTCGATGATCGAGCCTGAGATGATCGAGGCGGTCGTAATCGAGAACAGGAGGAAGGCGCCCCAGAACACGCCATTGAGGCGGTGCCAAATCAGGGCATCGGCCGGCGTGACTCCGCTCTCATTGGCGTTGACGCCTGAGAGATGCGTCCCCATCAGGGGATTCCAAGGCTCGGAAAATGGTGCCGGAATCAATCCGCCGGTAATTCCCGGTCCGTTCGGAAACGCAAAATAGATCCACCAGCCAAACAAGAAGAAGGTGACGGTCACGAGCGGGATCGCCATCGCATTCTTCATCAGCGTTTTCAGGTGGTTGCGTCGGCGAGACACGCCGACTTCATACGTACAAAAGCCAACGTGGATCAGAAACATGAAGACGATCGTCACCCAGTAGTAGAATTCGGTGAAGATGGTCGTTAGCGCATTTAATTGGTCGCCCATTGATCTACCCCCTTCTCGTTGCCTCACTGCCGGACAGCGTGTCGGCCAAGACGCGTTGGCACGACCCCGCACTGGACGATGCCGTTACAATTTGCCTTCCTCGTCTGCTGATGCAGGCTCATGCTCTGTGCGCCCCATGCACAGGTGTATTCCCTGCTCGCCCTCCCCTGTTTGGCTTAGAGATTGCTCGCCTGCCTACCGAAGATGCTAGGCTTCTCCAGAAAAGCCGTCAATCAATATGAAATTCATTTTACTGTAAGGAAAGCCTTGAAAATGCGGGGTTTTTTAAGCGGTTGTAGGACCACAATGGGCCTCTTTACGAAGCCAAATTAACCTTTGTGCACGTCATGCAAAGCCTCCCATGAAGCCCGCCATAGCCAAGACTTTGCGCGAGGACTTTCTCGCCTGGCAGTGCCGCATCAGGCAGATCGCTATGCGCCGGGACGGCGGGCGTCCCTCGCCCGGCATGCGCCCGCGCGTGCGCGACAGATCCGGCCGCGAATTATCGCCGGCATTGACCGTGCTTAGTCTCCCGCGCGATCCCGCCGAGAGTACCGACTTCTTCCGCTTCCAGGTGATGAAGACCGCAGACCCACGCGATCTCTACGAGCGCGCGCTGACCTATTTGCAGGCCGATTATTTTCAAA
>JBAUOI010000518.1:0-1964 GCA_049579665.1 Methyloceanibacter sp. | reverse complement strand
GCCTAGGCCGGCGGCGGGCCGAACACAAGAACCGCGTTGAGGCCGCCGAAGGCGAAGGAGTTCGACATGGCGTAATTGACCGTGCGGTTCTTGCCGATATTCGGCGTGTAGTCGAGGTCGCACTCGGGATCAGGCTCGTCGAGGCCCACCGTCGGCGGCACGAAGCCTTCGCCGATCGCCTTGACTGCGGCGACGGCCTCGATGCCGCCGCCCGCGCCGAGGCAATGGCCGTGCATCGATTTGGTCGAGGAGATGGAGACCTTGTTCGCCGCATTGCCGAACACGCGCTTGATGGCGCGGGTCTCATTCAAGTCGTTGACGGCGGTTGCCGTGCCGTGGGCGTTCACATAGTCGATTTCGGAGGCCGGCAGACCGGCGTCGTCCAGGGCCTGCTGCATGGCCATCGAGGCCCCGTCGATGGACGGGTTGACCATGTCGGCGGCGTCGGCGGTCATGCCGTAGCCCATCAGCTCGGCCAGGATCGGCGCGCCGCGCGCCTTGGCGTGCTCGTACTCCTCCAGCAAGAGGATACCGGCGCCCTCGGCCAGCACCGTGCCGTTGCGCTTCTTGGCGAACGGCCACAATCCGTCGGGGCTCAACACTCGCATCGCCTGCCAGGCGCGGGTCGCGCCCCAATTGAGCGAGGCCTCGGCCGCGCCGGCGATGCCGAGATCGACCAGACCCTCGCGGATCATGCGGTAGGTAAGGCCGATGGCGTGCGTCGCCGTCGAGCAGGCGCTCACCACGCCGAAGGTCGGACCCTTGACGGCATATTCGATGCTGACATGGGCTGACGCCGAGCTGCCGATGGCCTTCAGCAGCGTAAGCGGATGCGTCGCGCGCTTATTCTCCTTGAACAGCATCTTGTAAGAGAATTCGAGAGTGGTGAGGCCGCCGACGCCCGAGCCGATGATGCAGGCCGCACGATATGATGAGGGATCCTTGAGCGGCACTTCGAGCTTGGACATGGCCACGGCTTCCTGCGCCGCGCAGCCGGCATATTGGGAAAATTTGTCGGCAAGCAGGAGAGACTTGCTTTGCAGCCGCTCCTTCGGATCGAAATCCGGCACCTCGCCGGCGATGGTGATGTAGAGATCCTCGGTGGAGAAGCTTTGCACCTCGCGGATGCCGCACTCGCCCTTTTTGAGCGCCGCCCAGAACTTCTCTACACCGGTTCCCAAAGGAGTAACGACGCCGTGGCCGGTGACCACGACGCGTCTGCGCCCATTAGTGTGTGTCATGTAGTGCTAAGCCGTAACTCCAAGCCTGGTCGACGTCCCGGGAAGGCCCCAGAGCGGAAAATGGCTGGTCAAGCTGCTGCGCCGGAAGCCTTCGTCTCTGCGATGATGTTTTTCACGCGATCGACAACGGACCCTACCGTCGCGAACGCCTCCACCTCTTCGTTTGCATTATACGGGATCTCGATACCGAAGGTATCCTCAATATCGAACACGATCACCGCGAGATCGAGCGACTCGATCTCAAGTTCGCTAAGGGGAGTTTCGAGCGCAACAGGCTTCGATGGGTCCTTCATGTTCTTACGCAAAATCTCGATGATCTTGGTAGCCACCTCGTCCATATCGCTCTCCCTGCCCCGTTAGGGGGTCCGTGTCTAGTGTCCCTGGCTAAATCATAGCTAATCATAGGGCAAGCCGGGCATTGGAATAGACTTAAAAACCTGTCGAGTCTACCCGCGACCCGGCCCGTTTTATGTTCAGTTCGGCGCACTCATCGCCAAGAAAATTGGCGTTTTTGCGCCAGTGCCCGCCACTGTTTCAGCATATTCTCGCGACCGAGTATAACCGCAGCGGCCCAATGCTCGGTTAACGCCCCCTTCTGTAATATAGTGCGCCTATGGGGTTGCGGCCAATCACCCTATAAATGGAGCGAGTCGCGGTCCGTTAGGTGGCGATAAAGCAAAACGAAAAAGCGGCATAAATGGCGAGGAAGCCCCATTCTTCATC
>JBAUOI010000517.1:0-6855 GCA_049579665.1 Methyloceanibacter sp. | reverse complement strand
AGGTAAACGTGGTCGGCGTCATCGGCCTCGTCGAGAACATGCCGAGCGGCAACGCGCAGCGCCCGGGCGACGTCGTCACCGCGATGTCGGGACAGACCATCGAAGTGCTTAACACCGACGCCGAGGGCCGCATGGTTCTCGCCGACTGTCTCTGGTACGCGCAGGACCGCTTCAAGCCGAAAGCGGTGATCAATCTCGCCACGCTGACCGGCGCGGTGATGGTCGCGCTCGGCAAGGAGCATGCCGGGCTGTTCAGCAACAACGACGAGCTCGCCAAGCAGCTGATCGCCGCCGGCAACGCGACGGGCGAGAAATTGTGGCGCCTGCCGCTCGGGCCGAAATACGACAAGATGATCGACTCGAAGGTCGCCGACATGAAGAACACGGGGGGCAAGTGGGGCGGCTCGATCTCCGCCGCGCAGTTCCTTCAGCGCTTCATCAAGGAAGGAACGCCTTGGGCGCATCTCGACATCGCCGGCACGGCCATGTCGTCGGTCGACAGCGAGATCAATCGCAGCTGGGGATCGGGCTTCGGCGTGCGGCTGCTCGACCGGTTGATCGCCGACCAATATGAGCGGCGTTGAGGGCGCGGCACGTGGCCAATCTGGCCTTGCGTAAATTTTCCATAATATACCTTATGCGAATCCGGGATATGGGGCTGAAAATGGTGGGATCCAGATATCCCCTTGGGGCTCCTCAAGAATTCCGGTGTTTCAAGTCTTTGGCTGGCGCCCGCCCTGCCGCCTCGCGTCATGGCTGACGAAGCGGGGAAGCTCGGGCAACCGCCCTACACGCTCGCCGATCTTCTCTCCGTCATGGCGCGTCTACGCGATAGGAACACGGGCTGCCCGTGGGACGTCGAGCAGACTTTCTCGACCATCGCGCCATACACGATCGAGGAAGCCTATGAGGTCGCCGACGCGATCGCGCGCGATGACCTCGATGCGCTGAAAGACGAACTTGGCGACCTCCTGCTCCAGGTCGTTTACCACGCGCAGATGGCGTCGGAGATCGACAGCTTCGGCTTTAACGATGTGGTCGATGCGATCACGCGCAAGATGATCCGCCGGCACCCGCATGTGTTCGCCGGCGCGAGCCGCGATGCGTTCCTCGCCGGAGACATGTGGCAGCGGGTCAAGGCCGAGGAGAAGGCCGAGCGTGGCCAGGCAGTTCGGTCGTCGCGGCTTGACGACGTGCCGCTCGCGCTCCCTGCTTTGACGCGCGCCGTCAAGTTGCAGAAGCGCGCCGCCGAGGTCGGCTTCGATTGGCCGAGCCTCGTTCCCGTCCTAGCGAAGGCCGAGGAAGAGATTGCCGAGCTGAAGGCGGCGATAAGCGAGAGCGATCGCGAAGCAGGTCCTGCGAAGCAGGTTGGCGAAGAGTTCGGCGACCTGCTGTTCGTCATGGCGAATATCGCGCGGCATCTCGGGATCGATCCGGAAGCGGCGCTTCGCGATGCGAACGTGAAGTTCACGCGCCGCTTCCGCAGCATCGAGGATGCGCTCGCAACGGACGGCCGCAAGCCCGAGGAGTCGACGCTGGAAGAGATGGATCAGCTCTGGGACGAGGCTAAGGCGAGGGAGAAGAAGAGCTAGAGGCTACTCCGCCGCGAGCCGTAGACGCGCCGCGCCGGCGAGGCGGGCGAGCCGCTCGCGCTTCTCGGGCGCTACACGAATGCGTAATGCGGTGACGCCCTCGCCCACTTGCTTGCGCTCGACCACCTCGCAATTCTCGTAGATCCAATTCGACAACGAGCCCTCCTCGGGCTTGAGCGCAATCTCGATCGTCTCGCGCTTCAGATTGAGTCGCCGCTCGATCTCACCGCGGAGCGCGTCGAGGCCCAAGCCGGTCGCCGCGGAGACGAGCACGGCGCCGGCGCGCCGCGCATCGTTCCGTGCGGCTTGCAAGGACGCCGCATCGAGCCGATCGGCCTTGTTCCAAACCTCGAGCAGCCGTTCCGGCTCGCCTTCGGCGTCGACGCCAAGCTCGGCGAGCACGGCGTTGACGTCGGCGCGCTGGCTGCCGGTCGCTTCGTCGGCGATGTCGCGAACATGGACGATCAGATCGGCCTGAAGCACCTCTTCCAGAGTGGCGCGGAACGCGGCGATCAGCGTGGTCGGCAGATTGGAGATGAAGCCCACGGTGTCGGAGAGCACCGCCTTCGAGCCGCCAGGCAGCGGCAAAGCCCTGATGGTCGGATCGAGCGTTGCGAACAGAGTGTCCTCGGCGAGCACCGTGGCGCCGGTCAGAGCATTGAACAGGGTCGACTTGCCGGCATTGGTGTAGCCAACCAGCGCGACGGAAGGATAGGGCACTCGTTCACGCGATTTCCGATGCAAGGCGCGGGTCTGGCGCACATGCTCCAGTTCCTTGCGGATGACGTCGATGCGCTCGCTGAGGAGTCGCCGGTCGGTCTCGATCTGCGTCTCGCCGGGACCGCCGAGAAAGCCGAAGCCGCCGCGCTGTCGCTCGAGATGGGTCCAGGATCGGACCAGCCGGCTCTTCTGGTAGACGAGATGGGCAAGCTCGACTTGCAGGCGCCCTTCCCGCGTCCGCGCGCGCTCACCGAAAATTTCGAGGATCAACCCGGTGCGGTCGAGCACCTTGAGGTTCCACGCCGTCTCGAGATTGCGCTGCTGCACTGGCGTGAGAGGATGATCGACGATGACAAGATCGGCATCCTCGGCGCGCATCAGCCCCGCCAACTCCTCGACCTTGCCGGAGCCGAATAAAGTCGCCGGCCGGGGATTTGGCACGGGCACGAGACCGCTTGCCTTGACGTCGAGATCGATCGCGGCGGCGAGGCCGACCGCTTCATCGAGCCGCGCCTGCGGCGATCGCTCGGAGGCGTCGCGCGACTTGGCGATTGAAGCGCCCTTCCCGCGCGTCTTGCCGAGCACCGGCGCCAGCACGACCGCCTTGACGCGTCCCTCTCGGCGCGCGGTCCTTTGCCCACGCCCCGTCCGTTGTCTCTTGCGCTTCAGCTCTTTCGGGTCGGTCGGACGCAATTAGTCAGCGGCACCTTCCGCGTCGGTGATGTCTGAGAGTTGGATAGGTTGACCCGGCATGATGGTGGAAATGGCGTGCTTGTAGACCAACTGCGAATGACCGTCCCGGCGAAGCAGGACGCAGAAATTATCGAACCAGGTTACAACGCCCTGAAGCTTAACGCCGTTCACCAGAAAGATGGTGAGCGGGGTCTTGTTCTTGCGAACATGATTGAGAAACGTGTCTTGAAGGCTTTGCGCGCGCTCTGTTGCCATGGGCTTCCCCGTCCCTTTGGTCGACGCTTACGCTGTTGATGGAGCCGGTCTTTCTACCCTGCCCGGCTTTAGAGATGCCATTAGACGCGATTAAAAGGCCGTCCCGCAAGGGGCCTGATGCGAAAGAGTTTCCTTAAGACGCTCCCGAAAGATTGCAAAACTCCGATTCCTTCTAGCGCAGGGCCGGGGTTCGCTCATTGGAGTTGACGCCGAGCGCGCGCAGTTTCCGGTGCAGCGCCGAGCGCTCCATCCCCACGAACTCGGCCGTACGGGAGATGTTGCCGCCAAAACGGTTGACCTGGGCGAGCAGATATTCCCGCTCGAAAATCTCCCGCGCATCGCGCAAGGGCAGCGACATCAGATGCTCACCGCCTGCCCCGTTGGGCGATAAAGGGACCGGCGAGATGATCTCCTCGGGGAGCATGTCGGCGGTGATGATCGAATCGGGATCGCCGCCCACCAGAATCATCAGCCGCTCGATATTGTTGCGCAGCTGCCGGACATTGCCCGGCCAGTCGTGCGACTGGAGCACCGCCATGGCGTCCTCGCCGATACGACGCGGCGGCAGGCCCGAGGCCACCGAGATGGTTTGCACGAAATAGCGCACCAGTTCGGGCACATCCTCGCGCCTCTCCGACAGCCCCGGCACCTTGATCGGCACCACATTCAGCCGATGAAAGAGATCCTCGCGCAATCGTCCGGCCGACATCTCCTTCTGCAGATCGTGACTGGTGGACGAGACGACGCGCACATCGACATGCACCTTGGGGCCGCCGCCGAGTCTCTGGAAGCGCTGCTCGACCAGCACGCGCAAGATCTTGGCCTGCGTCTCGAGCGGCATGTCGGCGACCTCGTCGATATAGAGCGTGCCGTTGTGCGCTTCCTCGAGCGCCCCCACCTTGCGGGGGCCCGAACTCGCCCCTTCCTCGATGCCGAACAGCTCGAGCTCCATGCGGTCGGGCACCATGGCGGCGGCATTGAGCACCACGAACGGTCCTTCGGCGCGCGCCGACTTGGCATGCATCACGCGCGCGGCAAGCTCCTTGCCGCAGCCAGAGGGCCCGGTGATCAGCACGCGGCTATTGGTGGGCGCCACCTTGTCGATGGCCTGACGCAGCTGATTGATGGCGGCGGAGCGGCCGATCATCTCGAACGAGTACGTGCTCCGCTCGCGCAGCTCGCGATTCTCGCGCCTCAGCTTCGAGGCTTCGAGCGCGCGCGCGGTGAGCAGCACCAGGCGGTCGGCCTTGAACGGCTTCTCGATATAGTCGTAGGCGCCGCGCTTGATCGCCGCCACCGCGGTCTCGATATTGCCGTGGCCGCTGATGATGATCACCGGCAAATCGGGATGCGCCTTCTTGATGCGGTCGAGCAGCTCGAGCCCGTCGAGCTTCGAGCCTTGCAGCCAGATGTCGAGAATGACGAGCGAAGGCCTCCTCTCCTCGATGGCCTTGAGCGTATCGTCGCTGTCCTTGGCAAGGCGCGTCGAATGACCTTCGTCCTCGAGAATGCCTGCGATCAGCTCTCTGATGTCGGTCTCGTCATCGACGACCAGGATGTCAGACGCCATGGGTTACTCCCTCTTCCTCCTCGGCGCGCTCCGATGTGCCCGAAGCTGGGGCCACGCTCGGCTCCGCCGCCGCTTCCGCCGCGATTGCTTCCTCTTTCTCACCCACCGGCAAATCGATGCGCACCGACGCTCCTTCGATCTTGCCGTTGCGCTTCGGCGCGTCGGCGAGCGTCAGCGTGCCGCCATGTTGCTCGGTGATCCGCTGCACGATGGCGAGTCCCAATCCGGTGCCTTTGGCGCGAGTTGTCATGTAAGGCTCGACCAGCCGGTGCCGGTCCTCTTTCGGCAGGCCGCAGCCATTGTCGATTACGGTGATCTGCACGCGGTCGCCCTTGCTGCGAACCTTGGCGACGATGCGTCCCTTGTCCGCCCGGGCCGGGTCAGCTTCCACAGCGGAATCAATGGCTTCGCTTGCGTTCTTGACGAGATTGGTGACGGCCTGGGTGAGCAGCCGACGATCCGACAGAGCGACCACCGGCTTCTCGGGCAGGTCGAGCTCGAAGGCGATCTCGGGCCGGCTCACCTGGAACAGGAACACGGCTTCGCGCACGATCTCACGCACGTCGTGACGCTCCATCAACGGCTTCGGCATGCGGGCGAAGGCGGAGAACTCGTCGACCATGCGGCCGATATCCGACACTTGGCGGATGATGGTATCGGTGCATTGGTCGAACACCTCGCGATCCTTGGTGATGGAGTCGCCGTATTTGCGGCGGATGCGTTCTGCCGAGAGCTGGATCGGCGTCAGCGGATTCTTGATCTCGTGCGCGATACGCCGCGCGACGTCGGCCCAGGCGGTGCTGCGTTGCGCGCTGACCAGCTCGGTCATGTCGTCGAAGGTGACGACGAAGCCCTGCGCATCCTGGCTTGCATCCTCGCTGGTGACGCGCACGGCGAAGTTCCGCTCCGAGCCGTGACGCCTGAGCGTGATCTGGTCGGTGATGAGCCGCTTCCCCTGCTTCTGCGCGCGCTTCAGCACCGCGGCGAACTCGGGCACCGTTTTCGCCAGCGGTTGGCCGGTGAGATTCTTCGCCTCCAGCAGCGTCTCGGCGGACCGATTGACGAGCGTCACGATGCCCTCGGCATCGACGCCGACCACGCCCGCGGTCACCCCGGACAACACCGCCTCCATGAAGCGGCGGCGGTCATCGAGCTTGGTGTTGGCGCCGACCAGCTCGTCGCGCTGGCTTCGGAGCTCCGAGGTCATGGTGTTGAAGGTCGAGCCGAGCACGGCGAGGTCGCCGTCGGCCGGATTGACGTCGATCTTCACGGCGAGATTGCCGCCGGAGATTTCTTGGGCCGCGCCCATGAGCTGGCGGATCGGCGCCACCAGGCGATTGGCGAACCACATGCCGATCCAGATCGCCGACAGCAGCAGCGTGAGCGCGATCGCCACGTACATCAGCCCGAACGCCACCTGAACGCCCGCGCGGCGCTGCTCCAGCAGCTGATATTCGGCGACATTGGCGCGGGTGGCGCGGAGCTGCTGGAGAACGCGCGCGTTCACCGGCCGGACCACATAGAGATAGGTGTCGTCGAAATTCTGCAGGCTCTTGATGGCGCCGACCAGGCTGGTCTGTCCGGGCGCGATGACGATCACCTGCCCTTTCTTGGCGAGACTCATGGCCTCCTTGGGCGGGGCCTTGTAGGGAATGTCGGGCACCGCGGCGGCGGTGGCCAAGATCTTTCCCTCGCCGTCGATCAGATAAGCGATCGGCAGCCCGCGCATCGAGGCTTGGGCCGTAAGGAAATTGCCGAAGCCTTGCGGCTGCGACTTTACCAGCTCGACCGCCTCGTCGATGTCTCTGGCCATGGCCACGGTGTCGGCGCGGATCACCTGGCCATGCTCTTGCAGATAGGCCGTCGCCACGTCGATCGAGTTTTGGATGATCGACTTGGTGCGAACGGAGAACCAATGGTCGAGGCCGCGATTGAGCGAGATGCTGGCAAAGAGCGCGAGCGCGATCGCCGGCACGACGGCGATGACGCTGAACAGGCTGACGATGCGCACGTGAAGCTGCGCGC
>JBAUOI010000516.1:0-6802 GCA_049579665.1 Methyloceanibacter sp. | reverse complement strand
CGAAACGCGCCAGGCGGTCGCCATAGGGAAGCATCACATTGGCGCGGACGCCGCGCTCTTTGGCGAGGCCGATAGCGACGCTCGCGCCGATGGCCGGCGCAAAGCCCCCTGCGTTCTTCGCGTTCAGCATGGACTCGATCACGGAGCGCGCGCCCTCGCGCAGCGCCACAGCATCGAGTCCGCGCGCCAGAGCCGGCAGGAGCCCGACATTGGTGAGGCCGGAGAAGCGGCCGCCGATATTGGGATCGTGGTCGAGCCTGGGAATGGAGAAGGCCTCGCATAGGGCGCGGAGGCCGTTCCTCGCTCCCTTCGTCGCGGGCTCGGTGACGGCAAGAAACAGCTCGGGGATGCGCTCAGCCAATTCCGCCTTGCGCACGGCGTCGATGGCGGTGGTGGCCTGGACAAGCGTCTCGGGCGTGCCGCCGGACTTGGAGATCACGATAAAGCGCGAGGTCTTGAGGTCGAGGCCGGCGAGGCTGAGCTCGAGCGTGCGGGCGTCGAGATTGTCGTAGAAGCGCGTGCGCGGGCGCGTCTCGCTGCCATGCTTGTCGTCGCCGGGAATGCCCCAGCCGCCAAGCTGGGCCAGCGTTTGACCGCCGAGGCTCGAACCGCCGGTGCCGAAGAACACGAGCGTGCGTGCGCCGTGGGTCAGCTTGTGCAGGGCGTCGCGAGCAGCGGCGATGTCGTCGCGCCACTCGGGCATGCGCAGCAGAGGCAGGGTCGATTCGGCATAGGCCTCGCGCAAAGAGGCGAGCCGCGGCTCCAGTCTGGCGAGATTGGCGTCGAGCGAGGCTTGCGGCAGGCCGAGGGCGCCGATGGTCGGTTCCAGGCAGCCCTGAACGGATTGCGACAGCGACATGCTAGCCCGGGGCTGCCTTCGATTGCGCCGGCACCGGTTTGCCGACGATGGTGGTGATCAGACGGTCCGCCTCAAACAGGCGCTTGGCCACGCGTTTGATGTCTTCGAGCGTCACCGCTTCAATCAGCTCATTGCGGTGATTGACGTAGTCGATGCCGAGGTCCTCGATCTGGATCCACAACAGCTGGTTGGCGATGCTCGACGAGGATTCGAATCTGAGCGCATACGCGCCGGTGAGATAGCTTTTGGCGCTTTCCAGTTCCTCGGCTGTCGGTCCCTGCTCTGCGAGCCGCCGCAGTTCGCTCTCGATCACCGCGAGCGACTGGCCGACCGCCTCGTTCTTGGTCGCGACGTTGCCGACGAACACGGCGCCGTGCCGGAACGGGAACAAATTGGAATGGACCGAATAAGCGAGCCCACGTTTCTCGCGCACCTCTTCCATCAAACGCGACGAGAAGCCGCCACCGCCGATGATGTAGTTGAGCACATAGGCGGGGATGAAGTCGTCGTCCTTTCGAGCGATGCCGCGATGGCCGAATTGCGCCGCCGATTGCGGTACGTCCATTTCGATGATCTCTTGCGTAGGTCCTAACGGCGGATTGGCGTCAGCGACCGGCGCAAGCTCGGCATTGGCGGGAAGATCGCCGAACATATGATCGAGCGCCTTGCCGAGAGTCTCGGCGTCGATATCGCCGACCACCGAGATCACCAGCTTGTCGCGGGCGAAGACGCGGTCGGCATAGCTGCGAAGATCGTCCGGCGAGATGGAAGCGATCGAGGCCGTGGTGCCCTTGACCGGACGGCCGTAAGGATGGCTCGGAAAGGCAAGCCGATCCCAGGCGAGGGAGGCCACGGTCTCTGGATCGTTCTCGTCGAATTTCAGCCCCGCCAGGATCTGCGCGCGCACGCGCTCGACCGCATCCTTGTCGAAGCGCGGCTTGGTCAGCGCAAGGCGGACGAGATCGAACACCGCGTCCTTGTTTGTCGTCAGCGTCTGCACATTGCCGAGCATGACGTCGCGGCTCGCGTCGAAATCCATGCGCATGGCGAGCGCCTGCTCGCGCTCCTGGAAGGCGACGGCATCGAGATCGCCCGCGCCTTCGTCCATCATGGCCGAGATGAAATAAGCCAGACCTTCCTTGCCGGGATCGTCTTGGCTGGCGCCGCCGCGAAAAGCGAAGCGCATGGCGATCAGCGGATTGGCGTGGCTCTCGACGAGCCAGGCCTCGATGCCGCCGGGGCTCGTGACGCGCTCGATCTTCATGCCGCTAACCTCGCCCGCTTGCGCGCCCGCGCCGATCAGCGAGGCGGCGGCGAATAAGAGGAGCGGAAGCCGGGAACTCCGCGCCATCACGGCTACGACTTGCCTTTACCTGGCGCATGGGCCGGCTTTTCACCAATGCTGCTGGTGTATTCGGGAGCGGGCAGCAGATAGCCGGTGACGGAATTCTTGTCGACTAGATATTTGCGCGCGGCCTCGCGGATGTCTTCGACGGTCACGCGCTTGAGCCGGTCGGGCCAGGCCTCGACATCGGCGACGCTCATGCCCGTTGCGAGCCGCCAGCCGTAATGGCGCGCCATGCGCGACTGGCTGTCGGAGGTGTAGACGAACTCGGCGATATAGGAGGCGCGCGCCCGGTCGAGCTCCGCTTGGGTGACGCCGTTCTGCTTGAGCTCCTCAACCGCGTCCGAGATCGCCTTGTCGAGATCCTCGGCGGTGACGCTCTCGGCGGCGATGGCATAGAAGCCGAGCCTGCCGGAATCGAGGCCCGAATCGGAATACCAGCCGCCGGCATTCGCCGCTTGCTTATCCTCGATCACCATCCGCTTGTAGATCTTGCTCACCGAACCCGTGGCGGCGATGCGCATCATCAGGTCGAGCGCTTCGGCCTCGCCGGGCTTGGCCGACGCGTAGCTCGGGGCGAGATAGAAACGCTGCACGGTGGTGCGCCCGGCGCGCGGGTCTTCCAGCGTCACCTTCACCGGGGCAAAATGGGCGGGCTCCTGCGGCCGGTGCCTGCCGTTCAAGGCGCCGTTCGGCTCGAGCTTGCCATACGTCTCCTCGGCGAGCTTACGCACTTCCTCAGGCTCGACATCGCCGGCGATCACCAGGATCGCGTTGTTCGGCGCATAGAAGCGCTTGTAGTAGGAGAGCGCATCCTCGCGGTTGAGCGCGGCGATCTCGTGCTCCCAGCCGATGATCGGAATGCCATAAGGGTGGTTGGCGTAGAGCGCGGCCATCATCTGCTCTTGCAGGATCGAGCCTGGATCGTTGTCGACGCGGGAGCGGCGCTCTTCGAGAATGACGTCGCGCTCGGTCTTCACGTCCTCCTCGGTGAGGCGCAGATTCTCCATGCGGTCGGACTCCATCTGCATGACGAGAGGCAGCCGGTCGCTGGCCATGCGCTGGAAATAGGCGGTGACGTCGTGATTGGTGAAGGCGTTGTCCTCGCCGCCATTCTTGGCGACGATCTTGGAGAACTGGCCGGTCGGGATCTTGTCGGTGCCCTTGAACATCAGATGTTCGAGGAAGTGGGCGATGCCGGAGGAGCCCGGCGGCTCGTCGGCGGCGCCGACCTTGTACCAGATCATCTGGGTCACGACCGGCGCGCGGTGATCCGGGATCACCAGCACCTGCAAGCCGTTGTTAAGGGTGAACTCGCTAACCCGCTGGGCGGCCTGCGCACCGTTCGCGCCGACGGCGACGGCAAGCGTGGCAAGGCTCAGCGAGGCAAGCACGACGCCAGCGCCAGGATTAAGCGCGGCGAGAAGCTGATCGACCATCCATAGTGTCATAGTGCGGGACCTGGCATAAAGCATCTGTGAGACCCAGCAAAGTTCGTGCCGTTCGTTTGCCGGGGCTCTCGGCCTCTCATTTCAGGCCTTGGGCCGGCATTTTCAAGCCAGATTCCGCAAGGGGAGCCGGCGTGTCGCGCTTATGACCACTCAATAAAGAACGTCGGGATTCTTGTAGCTTTCCGGGGGCGCCGGGTGGAACGGATCCTGGGCAGTCGGAGGAGGCAATTCCTGCGAAACATGCGGCGTAAGAGGCTTCGGCTTTGACTGCGCGACGGTCTCGCTCTCCGACGGCTTGTCGGTCGGATCGGGCTCCGGCGTGTCGTCGGGCTGCACGACCTCCTTCTTCTTGCTTAGCCATTTATCGAGAAGGGGGTTCGACTTGCCCTGGAGGGGGTTGATAGGATCAGTCGCGTCGGTGACTTCCTCCGCCTTCGCCGCTTTCTGAGCCTCGACCGCTTCCTGTTGCACGATCTCAGGATTCTTTGGCCAATCCTCGCGCGCGGTCGCTACCGCGACGCCGCTTCCCGGCTGAGGAAGGGCTTTCGTATTGGGCGGGAGCAAAAGGGGCGGCCGGTCGGCCATTTTGACGTCAGGCTCCTGGCGGTCGCCCGACAGGCCCACATAGTCGAACACCTTGCCTTGGAACTCGATGCCGCCACAGCCGCCCAGCGCAAGCGTAGCGGCGAGAGCCGACATCAGAAGCGCTGCCCGGCAGGGGCTAGATATGGCTCTGTAGTGCCCCAAGGTTCCCCCTCGAAGCCCGAGACCCCGGGCTTTTTACATCTTAGAAGGGTTTCCGACCTTTTTGTGACCCCTGAAGAGAGAGTCATACAGAAGACCCACCACGCCGGCAACAATGGCCGTATCGGCGACATTGAACACGTACCATTGCCAGCCGAAGGCGTGCAGCGAGAAGAAATCGGCGACCGCCCCATAGGCGATGCGGTCGATGGCGTTGCCGATGGCGCCGCCGATGATCAGTCCGATCGAGGCCGCGGCAAGCCGCGACTCGATGCGGGCGAGCCAAACGGCCAGCGCTAGGCTCGCGCCGAAGGCGAACAGGATGAGCCCCAAGCGGCCGAGCGTACCTTCCTGCGGCAACAGCCCGTAGCTGATGCCCTCGTTCCACACGAGCACAAGGTCGAAAAACGAGGTGAGGGCCACCGTCCCCTTGGCGCCGATGTCGTAGACATAGAGCATCCACGCCTTGTTCGCCTGATCGGCGAGCACGGTGAGCGCGGCAATGCCAAGGCCGAGCGGCGACAAGGGACCCCAGAGCCAGGTTCTCACCGCATCCATTGCCGGACTCCATCGACAGCCGTTGGCTCTCCCCTCCCCCCTTGGGGGGGATCGAAAGGGAGGGGGGTCCAATGCATCGACTCGTCGCGCCGCTCAACGCCCCTCCGCGCGCCATAGCGGCGCGCGTGCTCCCCCGCAAGGGAGGAGCGGGAGCTTGTATCGATGGCAGAGCAATGGCTCACCGTCTCACTCCGCCGCAATCTTGCGGGAATCGAACTGACGCACCGCTTCGGCATCGCGCGGGCTGAGTTCGGGAAACTCGGGATCTGAGCCGACCTCGGCAAGGATCTTCCAGGACCGCGCGCATTTGGTGCCTTGCGCGCGCTCGAAGACGACGGCAACCCCCTTCACTTCATCGAGGCGGAAGGCGCCTTCGGGCCCCTCGCCGAGCATCAGCCGCGCGCCGCTGGTGATGGCGATCTCGGCGAGATCGACGCCGGAGAGCGCCGCGCGGAGTTCCTTGTCGGCAACATAGACCTTGGGCGCGGCTTCGAGGCTCGAGCCGATGCGCCCCTCTTTGCGCTCGATCTCGAGCGCGCCGGTCACCACGCGGCGCACCGCGCGCACCTTGCGCCATTTCTCCGCGAGCACATCGTTGCGCCACTCGCTGGGAATCTCGGGGAACTGCCGCAGATGCACGGAAGCTTGGTCGCCGGGGAAGCGGTTGAGCCAGGCTTCCTCCATGGTGAAGCAGAGCATGGGCGCGAGCCAGGCAGCCAACGCTGTGAACAGCTGGTCGAGAACGGTCAGCGCCGCGCGGCGCGTCACGCTGTCGTAAGGATCGCAATAAAGCGCGTCCTTGCGGATGTCGAAATAGAAGGCGGAGAGATCGTTGACGGCGAAATTGAGCAGCGCATGGAAGGCGCGCTTGAAGTCGTATGCCCAATAGCCCTCGCGCACCGCGTCGCTCAACTCGGCGAGGCGGGAGAGCATATAGCGCTCGAGCTCGGGCATCTCGGCGTAAGGGACGGCAAGGCTCTCCTGGTAATGGGCAAGGTTGCCGAGCAGATAACGCAACGTGTTCCTGAGCTTGCGATAGGACTCGACATTGGCCTTGATGTTCTCAGGGCCGATGCGCAGGTCCTCGGCGTAGTCCGAGATCATCGCCCACAGCCGCAAGATTTCGGCGCCTGACTGGCGGATCACGTCCTGCGGCGCCACCACGTTGCCGAGCGACTTCGACATCTTGCGCCCGTTCTCATCGACGACGAAGCCATGCGTCACCACCGCGTCATAGGGCGCGCGGCCGCGGGTGCCGCATGCCTCGAGCAGCGAGGACTGGAACCAGCCGCGATGCTGATCCGAGCCTTCGAGATAGAGTTCGGCCGGCCATTTGAGATCGCGTCGCTGTTCCAGCACGAATGCATGGGTCGAGCCTGAGTCGAACCACACGTCGAGAATGTCGTTGACCTGCTCCCAATCGTCGGGGTTGTCGACCAAGCCGTCGAGGAGACGTTGCTTGGCTCCCGGTTTGAACCAGGCGTCGGCGCCCTCTTTGGCGAAGGCGGAGACAATTCGGTCAATCAGCTCGCCGGAGCGAGAGAAGGCCGCGCGCGGGATCACCTCGCTGGTCTCCTTGTGCACGAACACGGTGATCGGCACGCCCCAGGCGCGCTGACGCGAAACGACCCAATCGGGCCGCGTCTCGATCATGCCGGTGATGCGGTTCTCGCCCTGGGGCGGAACCCAGCGCGTGTCGTCGATGGCTCTCAGCGCGAGCTGCCGCAGCGTGCCCCCTTCGCCCAAGTCTTTGTCCATGGCGATGAACCATTGCGGCGTGGCGCGGAAGATCACTGGTTTCTTCGATCGCCAGGAATGCGGGTAATCGTGCTTGTGGCGCGAGCG
>JBAUOI010000515.1:0-1690 GCA_049579665.1 Methyloceanibacter sp. | reverse complement strand
CCCTCGCTGACCGCCGCCGAGCAATTCCTCGACAGCGGCAAGTTCTACTGGAATGGAGGCATGTTCCTGTTCAAGGCAAGCACCATGCTCGACTTGCTCAAGACACACGCTCCAACCATCCTCGAAGGGTGTCGAGACTCTCTTGCCGAGGTAACCGAGGATCTCGGCTTTCGCGTCTTGAATGGCGCCTATAGCAGCGTGCCTGCCATTTCTCTCGATTACGCCGTCGCCGAGAAAGCAGACAACTTGATGTGCGTGCCGTTGACCACATCATGGAGCGACGTTGGTTCGTGGTCCTCGGTGTGGGATTCCATGGACAAGGATCCAAGCGGCAACGTGCTGGCGGGCTCAGGCGAGATCATCATCGAGGATGCGCGCGACTGCTTTGCGCATAGCGACCACGGTTGCGTCGCGTTGGTTGGGGTTGAAAATTTGGTCGTGGTGGCGATGCAAGACGCCGTTCTCGTCGCCTCCAAGGACCACGTTGAGCGTATCAAGCGCGTGGTTGAGCGTCTGAAAGGCAATGGCGGCGATCTGGCAACCCAGCACAATCGGGTGCACCGGCCGTGGGGTTGGTATCAAGGCCTCAATCGCGGTGACCGCTATCAGGTCAAGTGCATCATGGTGAAGCCTGGTGGCCGGCTGTCGCTACAGAGCCACTATCATCGCTCGGAGCATTGGGTGGTGGTCACCGGCACGGTGGAGGTGACGCGGGGCGAGACGGTCGAGATGCTGAGCGAGAATCAATCGACCTATATTCCGGTCGGAGAGAAGCATCGCCTGGCCAATCCCGGCAAGATTCCCGCCTTCCTGATTGAAGTGCAGTCAGGGGCGTATCTGAATGAAGACGATATCGTCCGGTACGACGACGTCTATCACCGGGGCTCGAGCGAATAGCGCCCTGAGAATAATGGTGCCCAGGGGCGGACTACGCCAACTAAATCAAATCAATTTACGTAAAAGTGAGACAGTCGGTCTTCCCATATGATCATTATGCTTTCTGGCGCGAGTGTCCCACCTGACGACGTGCCTCCCCTCGCCTGGGTCCGCTTGAGTCGTGAAAGCGGACGCGGCAGATAGGCCACTAGATGTCGCTTCGCGCCACAAGCGGACATCAGGTAACTTTAAGTGTGCATAGTAGTCGAAGACGGCGTGACAGAGAGCGTTGTGCCAATTCTGCCGCCTCCGAGCCATCCTGGTCGTTCGTCGGAATCTCCATCGTGACGTGGCAGGCGATCCACGCGTCTTGATACTCTTGAGGAGTCTTCAGTGGTTGCGGATGAGCGCGCTCCTTAATGTCGAACTCGTAAGAGGCAATGGTGCCTTCGGCTATGCCTTTACGACGAAGGCCATCGCGCAATTTCGGCAAGAAAACTTGCAGTTCTTGATGAGGCTCCAACGCTTACCTCGCCACATGCCTCGACGCGCGCTAGCTTGACCCGTGGGTCCGGGAGAGGCAAGAGGGAGCATCGATCCAATCCGCGGGGAATACGCTCGGCGATCCAAGGCGGCTTGAAGCGACCAGACATTAGGGGGTGGCCCGGCACCAAGCGGCGGTTGGCCTGAACCTGGGCTCGGCGCCGAGCCTAACCCGCCGGGGTTCAGGGAAGATCTAAAACCTTGGCTGGCTGTTGATAAAACTAAGACTCCGGCTGACTGGTGACAACAAAAAGCCCCGCTAGGGACGGGG
>JBAUOI010000514.1:0-2882 GCA_049579665.1 Methyloceanibacter sp. | reverse complement strand
GCTGAATCGCACATGCTCAAGGCTATCGAGACGGCGAAGGCGCAGCACAGCAAGGCATGGGAGCTCAGGGCCACAACAAGCCTTGCCCGGCTTTACCGGGAGCAAGAGCGCGAGGCGGAAGCCAAGGCGATACTGAGCGAGATCTTGGATTCATTCACCGAGGGGTTTGGCACTCTCGACATTCAGGATGCGAAAGCTGTTCTCGTTGGTTTGCAAGGGATTTCCTAGGGCAGGACCTATAAGGCTCGCACGGGCACAATTTTGCGCTAATCTCCTGTGGTTGAAGAGAGAATTCCTACGGGCAGCACGGGGCTCTCCGTAAGTTCCAGCGTCGATGGGGGAAAGCGTGGCGCGGGTCGCGTGGGCTCTGCTGCTGGCGATAACGCTCGCAGGCTGCGCCGCAGCCATCGCCCGCAATCCCGTGCCGGCGTCGCTCGAAGGCGATGTCGAGGTGGTCGGCATGGGCCCGACGCAGATCCGCTTCTGGGGCGACGAACTTCCACCCAATGCGGATGCCATGGTGCGCGAGAAGTGGGCGCAAGTCCGCGCGAACCGTCCCGAGCTTTTGGCAAAGGGGCGCCGACCCGTCGTCAATTTCCTCGCGCTGTCTGGCGGCGGCTCGGATGGAGCCTTCGGGGCAGGGGTGCTTGGTGGCTGGACCGCATCGGGAAAGCGCCCTGAATTCGACCTCGTCACCGGCGTTTCGACCGGCGCGCTCACCGCGCCTTTCGCCTTTCTCGGGCCGAAATACGACGAGGCTCTGAAAAAAGTCTTCACCGAATCCAACACCAAGGACATCGCCATCATGCAGCCGGTCCGGGGGCTGCTCGGCGGCGACTCGCTGGCGAGCAACGCACCTCTTGCCAAGGTCGTCGCCTTCTACGTCAACGATGCTTTCATGGCCGAGGTTGCCGAGGAGCACCGCAAGGGACGCCGGCTCTTGATCGGCACCACCAATCTCGACGCCGAGCGACCGGTGATCTGGGACATGGGAGCGATCGCGGTCTCGGGCCGTCCCGAGGCGCTCGAGCTCTTCCGCAAGGTGTTGCTCGCCTCGGCCGCGATCCCGGCCGTGTTCCCGCCGGGCTTCATCAAGGTGGCGGGCGACGGTGGAACCTATGACGAGATGCATGTTGATGGCGGCGCGACGCGCGAGGTCTTCCTGGTGCCGACGCAATTCATGGCGCAGAAGGCAGTTGGAGGTTTGGGCATCAATCCGATCCGCCGCGCCTATATCATCAGGAACGGCCATGTCTCGCCGGAATACAAGGCGGTGAATGCCAAGACGCTGTCGATCGCCGGGCGCGCGGTGTCGAGCCTGATCAAGAGCCAGGGCGTCGGCGATCTCTACGAGCTCTTTGTGTTCGCCAAGAAAAACAACATCGACTACAACCTTGCCTACATCCCGGGCGATTTCCTCGATACCAGCACGCAGGCCTTTGACCCGGTCTATATGGGCAAGCTCTACGAGCTCGGCTTCCAGATGGCGCAGGCCGGGTATCCCTGGAAAAAGACCCCACCGCGCATGGCCGGGCATTAACGCCTCTGGGCGCGCGGACTTGCCGCGCGGGCGATGAGCCAGCTATATCCGGGGCGAGCCGAGGAATGGAGAGGATCATGGATCTCGTTGAGTTGAACAGGGTGGCAAACGCCATGGTCGCGCCCGGCCGCGGCATTCTCGCGGCGGACGAATCTGGAGGCACCATCAAGAAGCGCTTCGACGCGATCGGCGTTGAATCGAGCGAGGACAGCAGGCGCGATTATCGCGAGCTGCTGTTCCGCTCCAAAGGCATGGCGTCCGTCTCCGGCGTCATTCTGTTCGACGAAACCATCAGGCAAAAGGCCAAGGACGGCACGCCGCTGGTCAAGGTCATCGAGCAGGCCGGTGCGCTCCCCGGAATCAAGGTGGACAAGGGCACGAAGCCGTTGCCGTTCTCTCCGGGCGAGACCATCACCGAGGGGCTGGACGGCTTGCGCGAGCGCCTGATCGAGTATCGCAATCTCGGCGCCAAGTTCTGCAAATGGCGCGCCGTCATAGATATCGGCCCGTCGATCCCGAGCTACAACGCGGTGAACGCGAATGCGCAAGCTTTGGCGCGCTACGCGGCGCTTTGCCAGGAGGAAGATCTGGTGCCGATCGTCGAGCCGGAGGTGCTGATGGACGGCGATCACGGCATCGACCGCTGCTACGACGTCACGCAGTGGGTGCTGAAGACCGTCTATCGCGAGCTCTATTATGCCCGGGTCAAGCTCGAGGGCACCGTGCTCAAGCCGAATATGGTGGTGCCCGGCAAGAAGAGCGGCAAGCCGGCGAGCGTCGAGGAGGTCGCGGAGAAGACGCTGCGCGTGCTTAAGGCTTGCGTGCCGCCCGCGGTTCCCGGCATCGCATTCCTGTCCGGCGGCCAGTCGGACGTGGACGCGACGGCGCATCTCAATGCGATGAACAAGATCGGCAACGTGCCGTGGAAGCTCACCTTCTCCTATGGCCGAGCGCTCCAGGCCGCGCCGCAAAAGGCTTGGTCGGGCAAGGCTGAGAATGTCGGCGCGGCGCAGGCCGCTTTCGCCCATCGCGCGGCGATGAACGGGCTTGCCTCGACAGGCAAATGGTCGACCGATCTGGAGAAGCAGGCCGCCTGACCCGGACTTGCGTTGCGCTTGCTTGAGCCAGGTCAAGGTCGATGCAGTGCATCGGCTCTATTGGTTGTGTCATGCAACCCAAAGAAATTCCCGACCAACTGACCATCTCTTCCGAAACCGCGTTTTATATCATCGTCAAGGCGCGCGAGTTCGACGAGCAGGTCGCCCCCTCGGACCCCGACTCGGGATCCAATCCGTCCGACGATCGGGAGGTGGATGTCCTCGAGGAGGATCCCGACGACACG
>JBAUOI010000513.1:0-4748 GCA_049579665.1 Methyloceanibacter sp. | reverse complement strand
CGCACCGGCGCCGACCGCCGGCCCGCCGGCGGGCGACGGTATCGGCATCATTCCTTAGGGTGGGCAAAGCGTAGCGTGCGCACCGGGCAACCCCGCGTGGGCGGCCAAAGCCGTTGCCACCCTCAGTCGAGATCGACGTTGCGCAGCCGGAGCGCATTGCCCACCACCGAGACCGATGACAGGCTCATCGCCGCCGCGGCGATGATCGGCGAGAGCGTGATGCCCAGGAACGGGTAAAGCACGCCCGCCGCGACCGGCACGCCGAGCGCGTTGTAGACGAAAGCAAAGAACAGATTCTGCTTGATGTTGCGCATAGTGGCGTGGGCGAGATTGACGGCGCGCACCACGCCGCGAAGGTCGCCCTTCAGCAGCGTGAGGCCCGCGCTCTCCATCGCCACGTCGGCGCCGGTGCCCATGGCGATGCCCACGTCGGCCTTGGCCAGAGCCGGCGCGTCGTTGATGCCGTCGCCAGCCATGGCCACGACCTTGCCCTGACGCTGCAAGCCGTCGATCAGGGTGAGCTTGTCCTCGGGCCTCAGGCCCGCGCGAACCTCGTCGATGCCGAGCTTGGCGGCGACCGCCTTGGCGGTGGTCTCGTTGTCGCCGGTCGCCATGATGATCTTTAGGCCCAAAGCGTGAAGCTTGGCGATGGCCTCCGCGGCGGTCGGCTTGATCGGATCGGCGACGGCGAGAATCCCGGCAAGTCTGCCGCTGACGGTCAGGAACATCACCGTCTGGCCGTTCTTGCGCATCGCCTCGGCGCGGGAGGCGAGCGGCGTGGCATCGATGCCGGCGCCTTGCATCAGAAGCTGATTGCCGAACAGCACGTGTTTGCCTTCCACCCGGCCTTTGACGCCTTGACCGGTGACCGAGGCGAAGCTCTCGGCCTTCACCAGCTTGACCCCGCGCGCATCCGCGCCAAGCAGGATTGCTTCGGCGAGCGGATGCTCGCTGCCGGCCTCGATCGCGGCGGCAAATTTCAGCACCTCCACATCGCTGACGCCTTCCGCCGCCTCCACCGCGGTGAGGGTCGGCTTGCCGAGGGTGAGGGTGCCGGTCTTGTCGACGACGATGGTGTCGACGGCGGCGAGACGCTCCAGCGCCGCGGCATTGCGCACCAGCACGCCTGCCTGCGCACCGCGTCCAGCGGCGACCATGATCGAGATCGGCGTGGCAAGGCCGAGCGCGCAAGGGCAGGCAATGATCAGCACGGCCACGGCCGCCACCAGCGCATAGGCGAGCTGCGGCGCCGGCCCGAAAAACAGCCAGGCGAGGAAGGCGATCAGCGAGACGGCGATCACGGCCGGCACGAAATAGCCGGACACGGTATCGGCAAGCGCCTGGATCGGCGCGCGAGAGCGCTGCGCGTCCGCGACCATGGCGACGACTTGGGCGAGCGTAGTCTCGGCGCCGGTGCGATCGACGCGCATGTCGAAGCTGCCGGTGCCGTTCAGCGTGCCGCCGGTTACGCGGTCGCCCGCCTCCTTCTCCACGGGAACGGGCTCGCCGGTGAGGAGCGACTCATCGAGGGCGCTGCGGCCCTCGATGACGGTGCCGTCGATCGGCACCTTGTCGCCGGGTCTCACGCGTAAGACATCGCCGACCTTGACCGAGGCGAGCTCGACCGTCTCGGTCTTGCCGCCTTTCAACACGCGCAGAGCGGTCTTGGGCGCAAGGTCGAGCAGGGCGCGAATGGCGCCGCCGGTCTTCTCGCGGGCCCTGAGCTCGAGCACCTGGCCCAGCAGCACGAGCGCCACGATGACCGCTGCCGCCTCGAAATAGGTGGGGATCAGGCCGTGCGCGTCCCGCATGGCTGCCGGGAACAGCCCGGGCGCGAGCGTTGCGACCAGGCTGTAGAGATAGGCCGCGCCTGTGCCGAGCGCGATCAGGGTGAACATGTTCAGCCAGCCCGAGCGCAGTGAGGCAAAGCCGCGCACGAAGAATGGCCAGCCGCACCACAACACCGCAGGCGTGGCGAGGGCGAGCTTTAGCCATTGCTCGGCCTGAGGCGACAGGAATGGCAAGAGATCAAGGCCGAACACATGCGAGCCCATGTCGAGCGCGACGAGGGCGAGCGACAGCGGCACGGCGACCCACAGCCTGCGGGTGAAATCGACGAGCTCCGCGTTGCCGCCATGGTCATGCTCCGACGGCACGCCCATCGGCTCGAGCGCCATGCCGCAGATCGGGCAAGGTCCGGGCCCCTCCTGCACGATCTGCGGATGCATCGGGCAGGTATAGAGCGTGCCTTTCGGCAACGGCTCTGGCTCACCCTTCTTATTGAGATAGCGGTCCGGATCCGCCGCGAATTTGCTGCGGCAGCCTTCGGAGCAGAAATGAAAAGTATGGCCGTCATGTTGATAGGATGGCTTGCCCGCGTTGGGATCGACCGTCATCCCGCAAACGGGATCGATCGCCATCTGCATTTCTGCGCGGTTCATAGGTCAGTCCTCGTCGAGCCTCTCGCCGACGCGCCGCTCTCGCCGGGCGGGGAGCTATCAACAGGAGCCCGATCACGTCCCATTGTCATCGGAGGTTTGTGATGAAAATCTAAGCAGGGCGAGTCGTTCGGCACGTCTCGACTATATGGGTTTTGCGTCTTCCCGCCGCCATAGGAATTCACGCGATGCTGAAGGCTTTGCTTGTCTTCATCCTGCTGGTTCTTGCAGCGGCGGGAGGGCTGGGCGCGGGTTATTATTTATGGGACCGGCAAATCGACTGGTACGCGGCCGACATCGCCAAGCTCGGGCCGGGGGCTGAGAACGACCTCATCCGTTATGGCCGGGACCTGATCGTCAACACGCCGAAGCATATCGGCAAAAACGCCATCAATCCCGCTCTGCGCTATGCCGGCAACGACCTCGCCTGTCAGAGCTGCCACCTCAATGCCGGGCTGCAGCCATTCGCCGCGCCCTTCGTCTCCACCTTTGCCACTTTCCCCATGATGGTCGACGATCAGGTGCTGACGCTGACGCAACGGCTCAACGGCTGCATGCGGCGGAGCATGAACGGCAAGGATCTGCCGCCGGAGAGCCGCGAGATGGAGGCGCTGGTCGCCTATATCAAATTCCTGGGCACGGGGACGCCCGAGGGCGTGCGCGTCGCCGGCATGGGCTTGCGGCCGATCGCCGAGCCGACCCAGCCGCCGGATGCAAGACGCGGCGAGGCGGTCTACGCCAAGCTCTGCGTTACTTGTCATAAGGAGGACGGCCAGGGCGAGCCGCGCCGGCCGCCGGCGATCGGCTATACCATTCCGCCGCTCTGGGGAGATGCGAGCTTCAATGCCGGAGCGGGCATGGCCAAGACCGCTTACGCCGCCTCCTACATTCGCGACAACATGCCGTTCGGCATCACTTATCTGACGCCGGTGCTCACCGTGCAGCAGGCCTGGGATGTGGCGGCCTATATGATCTCCAAGCCGCATCCGGCGGCGACTCCGGAGACCGCGTCCGAGCTGCAATAAGGAAAGGCCCCGCGTCGCGAAGGGACGCGAGGCCGCTTCGGCTTGATGGCGTCACCTCGGTTAGGCTGAGGCTCTCGCGACTCTCTTGCCGTTCGGCGCCGTCGCGCGATGTAGTTTCGCCAGCGAGGCGATATGCAGCAGGATCGACAGCGGCACCAGATAGACCGGGATAAGTACCATCGGCAGCACCGTCATCAGATCGCTGTTGGGCTGAACCTCGATGGGCTGGAAAAGCGATGGCGCGGTCACGAAGCCGGTCGTGACGGCCACGACCAGATCCAAGATGCCGAACACGTTCCATGCGCGAACGAGACTCGGCGTGTCCTGCGGAGCTCGAGCATAGGCGTAGCCTACGACCGGGGCGAGCAGGCCGATGGCGATGTCGCCTACGCCTGCCGGCCAGGCGAAAAGGCTTGGCAACTTTCCTGCCGCGTAGAGGATGAGGAAGATCACGCCGAGCGCGCGGTAAAGCTGTACCCCGATCAGCCATTGCTGCGGCACCGCGTCGATGATGCGCGCCACCGTCTCAGACCGCCAGATCAGCAAGCTGCCGATCAGAAGCGGCAGAGCGATGCCGTATTGGATCGTGGGGATGGCTCTTGCGTCTACATGGTAGCCGCCCGTCGCCGCCAGCGCGATCGAAAGGGCGAGCCAGCCGAGCAGGACGGCGGCCGTGACGCGAAAGGCCCGCGTCCGGTCGGCTACTGACCAAGCCGCATCGGCAAGCGCGCGGTTGAGGCCGTAGAGGATGGCAAAAACGGTCGCGGCGGTTCCGGTGAAGACGAAATAGGGCAGGTAGGTTGGAATGGTCATGATACGCCTCCTTGAATGATGCGCACCCAGTAGCTATAAATTAGCAAGTAACTTGTCAAGAGCTAGGCACTTGAATTCGTCAAGGGGCTTGGCTATCTAGCGGCCATGGCAAACTTGTATGGTGGAGATTGCCCGGTGGCGCGGGCGCTGGACGCGATCGGCGAGAAATGGTCGCTGCTCGTGTTGCGCGACCTATTCCGCAAGGGACCGTTGCGCTTCCAGGAGCTGGAGAAGGGGCTCGGCGGCGTGGCGCCCAACACGCTCTCGGCGCGGCTCAAAGCGCTGGAGCAAAGCGGCGTCATCGCCACGCGCCTCTATGAGAGCCATCCGCCGCGCTACGAGTATTATTTGACCGACAAGGGCAAGGCGCTCGGGCCCGTGCTGAAGGCGCTGCACGATTGGGGCGACCGCTATGGATGATGCTCGTATTGAGTTCACAAATCGATTCGGTTTCGGAGCCTAAGTTGTTGAA
>JBAUOI010000512.1:0-2107 GCA_049579665.1 Methyloceanibacter sp. | reverse complement strand
CCAATAAGATCGACACCAAAGGCCGCGTTTCGGTCCCGGCTTCTTTCCGCACAGTTCTCGCCAAAGACGGTCTCGACGGCATCTACTGCTATCCCTCGCTCGACGCGCCCGCGCTCGACGCCGGCGGTCAGCGCCTCATCGACAAGATCAACGCTCTGGTCGAGGACCTCGCACCTTATTCCGACGAGAAGGATCAGCTCGCCACCGCCCTGTTCGGCACCAGCGAAATCCTGTCCATCGATCAGGATGGACGCACCATTCTGCCCGAGCGTTTGCGCGAGCACGCCGGCATCACCACCCACATCACCTTTGTCGGGCTCGGCGAGAAATTCCAGCTGTGGGAGCCGCAGCGTTTCGAAACTCATCTCGCGGGGGCGCGCCAGAAGGTGCGCGATCTCCGCAAACTACTCGGCGCGGGGCGCCGCGGAAGCGGCGGGCCAGAGGGAGCACGGGAATGATGGCGGGTCGCGGCAGCACGGCTGCCGCCGGCGGACCGGCCCGCCACATTCCCGTGATGCTCTCCGTGGTGCTTGCCGCGCGTGTGCCGAAGGGCGGCGAGATCATCGTCGATGGCACCTTCGGGGCCGGCGGATACAGCAAGGCCATCCTCGAGTCAGCCGACTGCAAGATCATCGCCATCGACCGCGATCCCGAAGCCTTTCGCCTGAGCGGCGAATTGGCGGAAGCCTATCCCGGCAGAGTGCTGGCGGTGCTCGGCCGCTATAGCGAGATGGTCGAGATCGCCGCGAGCGAAGGCTTCAGCGCCGTCGATGGCGTTGTGCTCGATCTCGGCGTCTCCTCGATGCAGCTGGATGAGCCCGCCCGCGGTTTCTCCTTTAGCAAGGAGGGGCCCCTCGACATGCGCATGGGGCCGGGCGGCCCTTCAGCCAGCGAAATCGTCAACGCGCTTCCCGAACAGGAGCTTGCCGAGATCATCTTCAAGCTCGGCGAGGAGCGGCGCTCGCGCGCGATCGCCAAGGCCATCGTCAAGCGTCGCGCCGAGGCCCCGATCGTGACCACCGCGCAACTCGCCGATATCGTCGCCGGCGTGCTCGGCCGCACGCGCGACGAGACGAAACACCCCGCCACCCGCACCTTTCAGGGCTTGCGCCTCTACCTCAATGAGGAGCTTGACGAGCTGGCCAGTGGACTTTCCGCCGCCGAGCGCCTGCTAAAAGCCGGCGGCCGGCTTGCCGTCGTCACCTTTCATTCGCTCGAGGACCGGATTGCCAAGCGGTTCTTCGCCAGCCGCAGCGCCCCGCCGCCGCGCGCCTCGCGCCATCTCCCGGAGGCGGGAGGCGAAATTCTTGCCCCGAGCTTCCGGCTTCTTAACCGGCGTCCGGTAGAACCGAATCAGGCCGAGATCAGGCGGAATCCTCGTGCCCGCTCGGCACGCCTCAGGGCGGCGGAGCGCACCGAAGCCGCTCCACATCCTCTCGACCTGGCGGCGCTCGGGGTGCCGCGGCTCGGCTTCCGCATGTAAGGGTCGACTTCAGTCTGCGAGTTTCAAAATGCTGCGTTTCGTCAATATCTGTCTCGTGCTTGGCCTCGTCGCGCTAGCTTACGTCATCTATCAGGTGAAGTACCAATCGCGCGCGCTCGACGCCGAAATCGCCACGCTCACCAAGCAAATCGACGAGGAGCGGGATGGCATCGCGGTGCTTCGCGCCGAATGGAGCCTGCTCAACCGTCCCGAACGCATCGAGCGGCTGGCTCAGAAATATCTGAAGCTCGCCCCGGCAAAGCCCACTCAGCTCGTCACCGTCGACACCGTAACCGACCGCGACTTCGACCGCACCCGGCTCCAGGCTGCGGTCCCCGTGGCGGCGCAAGTGCCGGCGCCAAAGCCTGCCGGGTCGGCCAAGCGGCCGTCGGCAGCCGCCAACGTGCCGGCGGCGGGAGCAGCGCCCGCATCCGCGCCCTGGCCCGAGGCGGAGATCGTCAAACCGGTCGAAGCATCAGTTCAGTAATTCGCCAGAGCCGTGTCAGAGACCGCGAAATCAGATCCCGCCACAGCCCGCGCCGAGCGAGCCTATCTCGCGCGCGGCCGTTACCGCTTCCGTCTTGCCTGCCTTGCCTTTGCGCTTGCCTTTGCTCTGATCGGCGG
>JBAUOI010000511.1:0-5758 GCA_049579665.1 Methyloceanibacter sp. | reverse complement strand
CATCTATGTGGAGAAGGTCATTGTTGGGCAGCCGAAATATGCGACACCGCTTTTCTCGGCGAATATGCGCTCCATCGAGTTCAATCCGGATTGGACGGTGCCGGACACTATCAAATTCGAAGACCTTGCTCCCCGCTTGCGCCAGGGCAGCGCTGACGGCACGCGCGACATCTCCATTCTGAGCAGCAACAAGCTGTCGGTCAGCTACCAGGGCAAGCCGGTCAATGCCGCGACGGTGGATTGGAGTCGCGCCAATAACCGGCAGTATACGTTTACCCAGGAGCCCGGACCCGACAACGTGCTCGGCGTGCTCAAGTTCAATTTTCCCAATCGGCACGCCATCTACATGCACGACACCATTCAGCCCGAGCTGTTCAGCGAAACCGAGCGCACGCTCAGCCATGGCTGCATCAGGGTGCGCCAGCCTGACCGGCTCGCGGCACTGCTGCTCGCCGAGGACAAGGGTTGGTCTCCGCAGCAGGTGAAGGACATGCTCGCCAAAGGCAGGAACAGCGGCGTGTCGCTGAGCAAGCCCGTGCCGGTGCACCTCACCTATTTCACCGCGGTGATCGACGCCCAGCGCAAGTTGCAGAGCTTCGCCGACATCTATGGGCTGGACAAGAAGATGGCTTACGCGTTGTTCGGCAAATCCGACGCGCTTTCGACCAGTGCCGCGGCGAGTCAAGGCAAGCGAAGCGCGTGGAACGCAGGCGGCTTCCCGCTCTCCGGCATGTTCGGCAATTAGCTAAAGGCAGGTCATTTGGCCGGCGCCGGCGCCGCGGCCTGGTCGATGGCGCCGAGGATCGACCGCGCCAGTGCGCTTAGCGACGGGTCGCGCGCGCCCATCACCAGCACCAGATCGCCGGGCCGCGCGTCTTGCGCGATGCGGCTGATCAGCCACTCCCGCGAAGGCGCAAACTCGCCGTTCACGCCGCGCGCGCCGATCTCGGCGACGATATCGGCCGCGGAGAAGTCGCGCGTGGCGGTGCCGCCGGCGTAGAACACTTCGAGCATCCAAAGTCGGTCCTGGCCCTCGAGCTCGCGGGCGAAGGTCGCGACGAAATCCTTGCGCAGAAAGCGCGTCGGCCCATAACCGTGCGGCTGATAGATGGCGAGCACGCGATTGGCGCGGAGCTTCGCCGTCTTGATCGCCGCCGCGATCTTCTCGGCGTTGTGCGCGAAATCGTCGACCACCTCGACGCCGTGAATCTTGCCGACGGTCTGGAAGCGCCTGCCGATGCCTCTGAAGCTTGCCAGCGGGCTCACCATCTCGTCGAGGGCGACGCCCAGCATGCTGGCGGCGGCGATGGCCCCAAGCGCGTTGGCGACGTTATGCGCTCCGGGGACCGGTAGCGTGAACACGACATCGCCGACGCGGAACCGGCTCGAGGCCGGACCGAGCTCGACATCCTCGCCGCGAATATCGGCGCGAGCGCCGAAGCCGAAACGCAGCGCGCCGCCGGCAAACGGATCCAGATTCTCGGCATCGCCCACCACCAAGCCTTCGCGTGCGCGTGCGCGCAGCGTGGCGAACATCGCCGCGACCTCGGTCATCTCCTTGTGGTCGCGCTGGAGATTGAGGATTACCCCGATGCAAGGCGCATAACGCACGAGCGAGCCGTCGCTTTCGTCGGCTTCCACCACGAGCAGGTCCGAGCGTCCCGCAAACGCGTTGCCGGGAAGCCCTTGCTCCTGGAGTTCGGGCAGATCGGCGCCGGTGATGACGGACGGGTCTCGTCCAGCGCCGCTCAGGATCGCGAAGATCATGGCGCTGACGGTCGACTTGCCGCTCGTGCCGGTCACGGCGACGGAGCGATGCTCTCCCACGAAATGCGCGAGCAGCTCGGAGCGATGGATGATGGGGATGTTTTGCGCGCGTGCCGCGGCCACGTCGGGAACCTGCTCCTCGACCGCCGTCGAGACCACTAAGGCCGCGCAATCTTCGCCCAAGCCGCTGCCGTCCTGCGGCACGACCACGATGCCGAGACGCTCGAGCTGCTGCCGCAAGCCTTCACGCTCGCCGTGGTCGAACGCTCGGTCGCTGCCGCTGACGACACCGCCCGTCATCACCTGGAACTGAGCCAGCGCGCTCATGCCGGCGCCGCCAAGCCCCGCATAGTGAAAGCGGCCGTCGCCTTTGGGATCGGGCATTGGCCGCGCTTCGGGCGCCGCGACAAACACGAGATCGCCCTCGCGCAGCTGCGCAAAGAGTTGGCAGACATGCTCGTTCGAAAGCCGCACGCAACCATGCGAGACCGGCCGCCCGAGCAGGCCTTCGTGATTGGTGCCGTGGAGATAGATATAGCGTTGCAGCGAGTCGTGCCCCTGGCCTCGATTGATGCCGTCCTCGAGGCCATCGAGGGTGAGGATGCGGGTGAGGATCAGGTCGTCGTCGCGCGCGTCCCCCGGCCACGTCTCGCCGGTCGGCTCGCGTGAGACGAACACCGTGCCCGGCGTCGCGTCGGCGCCGATCCGTTGGTGGACGCGGTGCCAGCCCGGCGGTGTCCGGTACGAGCCTTGCTCGCCGCCGATGCCCGCGCGCGCGGTCGAGATCGGCCAGGCGGCAATGGCCTCGCCGCCTGCGAACCAGGTGGCGATCTGGCGTTCGGCGTCGACTACGAGCAGCCGCTCAGGCAAAGTCAACGGAGCGCCGGGGCGCGAGAGGCCCTGGCGCGCAAGCTCGAGCGCGCGGGTCGAATTGGGCTCGATCGGTGCTGTCACGCGCGCACTCTGCCATATCGTGCTGCCGCGCCGTTACTCTCTTGTGCCGGATTGTTTTTGCGCGGCATTGAGGACCGGCGGTGATCCGCCGATCCTCGGTTTGAGCGCGCCGCCTACCACCAATAACGCCAGTACGGCCGGTAATAGGGCCGATACCCGTATCGGTATCCGTAATACGGGCGGCGGTATCCCCAATAACCGTAGCGGTTGTAAGGCCGCCACCCGTAGCCATAACGGTGATAGCGGTAGCCCACGGTCTCGACCACGTTGGTCTGGCTGACCAGACCGTCGAGTTTGGGGAGTGGCGCGGCGGAAGCCGGGCTTAGTCCGAAGGCGAGGCCGGCGACGAAGGCCGCGGCCGCAAGTCTAACGAGGAGGTGACGCATCTTATGTCTCCTTGACGCCAACCTCCCCCGGCATACGAATCGTAACGGTCGCGCAAAGGCGCGGCAATATGCGGGGGTTCACAAGAAGTTGACGCGGCCTGCGCGGCCGCGCTTGGCGGTGGAGACGGAGCGGTTCTGGCTCGGCGCCTAGAACAGCGGACCGCCATACGGATAATAGAACTGCCAGTAGCGATACTGATAAGGCCGCCAGTAGGGGTAGTAGGTCCAGTTATAGCGGCGCGGTCCATAAGCGTAGCGGTAAGACCGGCGCGCAGTCACCGAGCGGCGCGAAACCTGCTCCACGACGGCGCCGCCGATCTCCTGGCTCAGGGCGGCATGATCGCCGAGCGCCAGAGGCAGCGCCGAGGCCGGCTTTGGCGCCAGCAGAAAGGCGCCGGCAACGAGGGCAAAAGCAAGCAAGAGTCGCAGCATTGAAGATCTCCTAACGCCCAATCACCCGCTCTATCCCTGGCCTAAGCTATAGCATGGCCGTCCTTTCCGCAGGGTTAGCGGCGCGGGCTTTTCCCCAACCATAGCCTTGCGGCATGGAATTCAAAGCGAAGCGGCATTTCAGCTCTGCCGCCCATTTCGCCATGCTCCTCCTCACCAAGCTCGGCCCCTGACCGGCCGCCAAGAGGAGAAAGTCCATGGTCCTACGTCTCATTTGCTCCGCTCTGCTCGTTGCGGGGGCGCTTGCCTTGTCGCCCTTCGGGGCGGCGCAAGCCGCCGAGGATGACGGCATCGTCAAGTTCAAGAGCGCCTATTCCATGCCCGAGACGATCAAGCGCATGAAAATGGATATCGCCGACAAGGGCATCATGTTCTTCGACGAGATCGACCAGGCGAAACTCGCAGCGGACGCCGGCGTGACGCTACTACCCTCGACGCTGCTCGTATTCGGCAACCCGCCGCTTGGGACTTTGTTCCTCACCTCCGACCCCGATTCCGGGCTCGATTGGCCGGTGCGGCTGCTGGTCTACCAGGATGTTAAGGGCGACGTATGGGTCGCTTATACCGATTTCACCTGGATCGCCCGCCGCCACGGCATCGCCGACCGCGACAAGGAATTCAAGATGGCCTCCGAGGTGATCGCCTCCATCACCTCGACCGTGCAGAAATAGCTCATCTCAGCCACGCCGCCGCGACGAGCAGGATCAGGATCTCGCTGACCTGCTCGACCGCGCCGAGCACGTCGCCGGTCTGTCCGCCGATCTGGGTGATACACAGCCGCCCGATGATGAAGCTCGCGGCCGCCACCAAAGCGGCCGCGATCAGCGCGCCGGAAAAGCCGAGGCCGATGATCAGGGCAAGCAGGCCGAGCAGCGCGGCGATGACGACACTCTGTTGCGGCGGACTTCCGACCTGAGCCGAAAGTCCATCGGCTCGCGCCGGCGGAACGAGCCGCATCACCGCAGGCAGCCCAGCGCGGCTGCCGGCATGCGCGGCGAACAAGGCTGACGCCATCAGGCCAGGCTCGGCGTGGCTGGCGATTGCACCCGCGCGCATCATGATCGACAGCGTCAGCGATGCAGCGCCATAAGCGCCGATGCCGCTGTCGCGCATGATCTCCATTTTGCGCTGGGGCGTCTTGCCGGCGCCGAAACCGTCAACCGTGTCGGCGAGCCCATCCTCATGCAGGCAGCCGGTGGCGAACATCGTCGTCGCGAGCGCGAGGACCCCGGAGAGGAAGGGATGCAACCCCACGCTCGCGGCCAGCCAGCAGACGAGGCCGCCGAGCAGCCCGACGCCCGCGCCGACCAGCGGAAAGGCCCAGCTGGCGCGCGCAATCTCTGCCCCTTCGGCGAAGGCGGAATGGAGCAGCGGCAGCCGGGTGCAGAAGGCTAGGCTGGTGGTGAAGTCCGTGATAAGGCCCTTGGCCGAGGCGCCCCCCGCCATTCGTTTCGCTCCTCTCAAGCCCTTACCGGTAGAGCCTACCCCGAAATGACGCGTTTCGCTTCCTTCGACGAATTGCGTTCGGCCTGTCTCGATCTTCCCGGCGGCCACACCGAAGCGGCCGCAGCGGCGGCCGACCGCGAAGCGAAGCTCACCAAGCCGCAGAACAGCCTCGGCCGCCTGGAAGAGGCTGTGGCCTGGTTGGCGCTATGGCAGGGGCGCAACCCGCCGCGGCTCGGCAATGTCGAGATCCTGGTGTTTGCCGGCAATCACGGCGTCACCGCGCAGGGCGTCTCCGCCTATCCGTCCGAGGTCACCGCCCAGATGGTCGCCAATTTCGCGAACGGCGGCGCGGCCATCAACCAGCTCGCGCAGCTTTCGGGCGCTGAGCTCCGCGTGATCGCGCTCGACCTCGATCATCCAACGGCGGACTTCACCGCTGAGCCCGCGATGAACGAGGCCGAGTTTCTCGATGCTGTCGCGGCCGGTTACGAGGCACTCTCGCCCGGGGCCGATCTCGTCGTGCTGGGCGAGATGGGCATTGGCAACACCAGCTCGGCCTCGGCGATAGCGGCGGCCTTGTTCGGCGGCGGCGGCGCACGCTTTGCCGGCCACGGCACCGGCATCGACGAGTCGGGCCTTAAACGCAAGCGCGCGGCGATCGATGCCGCGCTAGCCCGGCACCAGGCGATTCTCGGTGATCCTTTGCGCATCGCGGCGGCGCTGGGCGGGCGCGAGCTTGCCGCCATCCTCGGCGC
>JBAUOI010000510.1:0-3904 GCA_049579665.1 Methyloceanibacter sp. | reverse complement strand
AATAGACCAGCACCTTGGCGTTGGGCTGACCCTCAACGAGCCGCGCGAGATCGCCGTCGAGACCGGCCTCGGCCCCGAACACTCTTTCGAGATCGGCCTTCGTCGCGTCCCTGACATCGATGATGTTGTCTGGCCGGTAGCCGAGATGCTCGGTGAGGAAGGCATAGATCGCGGAGGCGTCGTTCTGCGAGGTCTCGCTCGCCGGCAACATGGCATAGTTGCGATTGCCGATGATCACGGCGACCGCGTCGGGATCCTCTTCCGCCGGGGGCAGCGCACGGTAAAGCTCGCGAATCCGCGTGTAGGATTTCAGTGGATCGCCCGCCCCGCTGCCGTAGCGCTGGAGCTGGCGCGGCGGCGTGGCGCAAAGCTGGAGATTGCCGGCGCGTTCGACGCGCCGCACATCGTCGAGCGCGAGATGGCCGTCGATCGGTACGCAGGCGCGGCACCAAGCGACTCCGTTCTTGGCTTGCAGCTCGTCGAGCTGGCTCTGGCTCAGTCCGCCAGGCGGCGGCAGGCAGGACGGCGCGCAGCGATCGACCACGACGCCGGTCCCATGCGCGCGGCGCAACAGCGCGATCAGCTCCTCCGACAGGCAGTCGATATCGAGACGCGGGCCTTCAT
This sequence comes from Methyloceanibacter sp., assembly GCA_049579665.1. Classification (GTDB taxonomy): domain Bacteria; phylum Pseudomonadota; class Alphaproteobacteria; order Rhizobiales; family Methyloligellaceae; genus Methyloceanibacter. The sequence continues at coordinate 3,280 of JBAUOI010000510.1, read as the reverse complement.
CCTCGGCCATGTCCTCCTCGCTTGAAGGTTCGACCTGAGGCGCCACATCGGTCGCCGCCGGCTGGGAGGGTTGCGCTGGCGGCGGCTCGATCGCGGCGGTTTCGATGCAGAGCTCGTCCAGTTTCTGCCGCACCGGCTCGGCGAGCAGATCGCTATAACCGCCAAGCCCGTGGTCGTGCTTGAAGTTCCAATAGGCGGTCCAGGTTTCGCGGCCGCGCTTGCCGTCGATCGGACCCTTGTAATAGCCAAGCTCGGTCAGGCAGGTCTGCACATGGGCGATGGCTGTGACTTGCTCCGGCGTCGGCGCGTCCTGCGCGGTGGAACCGGCGTGGGCGGGCTCGACCTGAGAATTTGATTGGGACGGCGTTGCGAACACCGAAGGCGCGCCCTGCGCGGTCTTCTGCCGGCCGTCACTCCAACTCTCGGCGTGCGACGCCTGGGCCAGAGCCAACCCGGCAGCGACCAAAACCAGCCCGAAAACCGGGCCCCGTACGGTTCCCAATCTCCCCGCCATGGGATCCCTCGGCGCTCCGCCGCGAGCGCTTAAGCCAACGCCGGCCACTCTAGCACATTCGTCTCGCCCGTCTCGCCTGGCGAACCGAGGCTGGCAAATCTTGCCCTATTTCACCTCGAGCTTGATCGCCGTGCGCGACAGGATGTCCGAGGTCGGCGCGCCCGGCGCTACGTCAGCCTTCTTCTCGCCGCTCTTTCCCTCGGCGATCTTCTCCGCCCCCTCGACCACGATCTGGCGCGTCAGGAAATCGCGATAATTGCCGAGCTCGGTGAATTGCCGCTTCTTGAAATCGTGCTTGATGCCGTCGGCCTCTTTGCCGGTGGCATTGCAGATGGCGATCACCGTCTCGGTTCCGGGATCCTTGAGGCGGAACTGGAACGGCGCGGTCGCGCCCGGGAATTGCGCCTGCTTGCCGGCGGGCAGGAAATTGTCCTGCTGGAACTTGTTGGGGAAGATCACGGTGCCCTCCCCCTTGCCGTCGACATTGATCAGCGTGAGGTGGCAGTCCTCCTTCGAGGTGATGGTGAACACCGGCAGGTCGTTGACCTTATAGGCGCTCTTGTCGGAGATCAGCGCGAGATCGAAATCGTGGGTGTCCTCCTTGCTCTTGCCGCCGACCGTCGCCACGCCGGGCGCGGCGGCGATGTCGAGGGGCTCGTTGTCCGACACCTTGACGATGAGATCCTTGAACTCGGCCTCGAGGATCTCGCGCGGCAGCACGCCCTGCTCGAGTCTCCGCCTGAGCTGTTGCGCCTCGCCGCCAGCGTCGGACAGTCCTTGGGCGAACACATCCGCCGCCAAGCCGTATTCGGCCGCGGCGATCTTGAGGTCGATCGACTTCTCATAGGCCTTGGAGAGATAGTTGATGCTCTCCACTCCCACCTTCTGCGAGTCGAGCTCCGGGTCGAGCCCGGCGCGCAGCATTGCGTTCTTGAAGCGGTTCGCATCCTCGTCGAGCAACACCTTGAAATCCTCGGGCGTCGGATAGAGCGCCGCCACCTGCTCGCGCACCTCCTTGGAGAAGATTCGGTCATGCAGCACATGCGCGCGGATGTCGTCGGTCGCCTGCCTGATGCCCTGGTTGTGGCAGCCCATGCAGGAAATGCCGTTGGTCACCGCGCGGTCGAGCTGGCTGTCGTCGAGCACGATCTCGGTCGGGCCCTTGTCGAGGCGGCCGCCCTTTGCCGTGTTCAGGTAATAAGCCTGGAAGCCGTTCGGCAGGCTGAAGATGCTCTCGCCGCCGTCATGCTTGAAGGCGTCGGGGCCATCCGGCCCGAGCGGGTGCACGAACAGGCTCTGCTCCGGCTTGTCGCCCTTGAAGTCGTATGAGGTCCAGAAATAGCCGGTGGCAATCGCATGCCGCTCGATCAGCCGGTTATGCTTCGAAACGCCCGACTTCTGAAAGCCAGCGCGTTTCGCCAGGAACTTCTCGATATTGCTCTTGATGTCGACATCCTCGTCCTTCTCGAGCTCGGCGAAGCTCTGCGGCAGCTTGAGCAGGTCGTAATAGAGCGGCGGCCGCGACGCGGTGAAGGCGAACCAATCGCCTCTCAACCAGGCGAGCGGCGTCTCCGTGACTGACGCCACCGTGTCGTACACCGTCACGTCGGGCTTCATCGCGTAGGGATAGCTGCCGATGATCCGGTTCCAGTCGTCGGCCGTCCAATCCAGATCGTCGAGATTGAAGGCGATGATGGTCTTTTCCGCATCGATCGTGCGCATCTTCAGCACGTCGGAGTTGCGCGAGAGGCTGTTGAGCAGCTTCACCACGCCCTGCCGGTAGCGCACCATGTCGGTCTCTTCGGCACAGGCCGTGTAGAAATTCGACAGCGTGACGTAGCGCATGCCCTTGCGCCGGTGCTCCGGCTGCGCTTCGAGGTCGGCCGCGATCGCCCGCACAATCGTCTCTTCGTCGATCAGCTTGCGGCCGGTGCAGGCGGCCACGGCGACATCGCCCAGGCTCTTGATCCAGTCATACACCGCTTGGACCTCGGCCTCGCTCGGTTCTTCCTTGCAGTCGAACTCCTGGTAGCAATCGTAGGGCATCTCCTTCTTGGCGATCTGGATGAAGAGGTGAGAGCCATCCGGATTGCCGGGAAGGATGAAGTTGGGATCGCGCGCCAGCTCATCGAGATGCATGACATTGCCGAAATTCTTGGCCGGCTTGGCCCGCTTCAAGGTCGGACCGGCCTGATGGCAGCGCGCACAATTCTTCTCGAGAGCGTCGAAGGCGGCGAGAGCCACCGTGTCGGACGGACCAGCGATATCGCCGGATTTGACTTTCTCCGCCGCCGCATCGCTCTCCAGCGACGCTTGTTTGGAGTCTTCTTCGTCCTTCGACTCGGGCTTTGCCTCCGCGTCTTTCCCGTCCGTCTCGGGGCTCACCGCGTCGGTCTCGGCGGCTTCGGGCTTGTCAGCGGCCGCGCCACCCTTCGACGAGGCGTCGTCACCGGCTGGTGCGGTCTCTTCCTCCTCGGAGTCGGTCGCCGGCGCGGCGCCCTCGCCGTCGTCGGTGCCTTCCTGCGGCGAAGCGGACTCCGTCTCGGCGCCATCCTTGGCCGTGGCCGCATCGTCTTCCGCCGCGCCCGCCACTCGAAGCGTCGCCGCCTCGCCGGCCATTGGCACGCTCGATCCCCACACCAGACACGCAATCGCCAGGCTCGCGAGCGCGGCAATCGAAAAGCTCCAACGCCTGGTCATGGGGACCCTCCCTGGGCAGGAAACGCCGGCGATTGTTCTCTGCCTTAGCGACCGGCAACTGAACGC
>JBAUOI010000509.1:0-2954 GCA_049579665.1 Methyloceanibacter sp. | reverse complement strand
GCCAAGACCTCCACCAAACGACTTGATTTTCGACAGAGGCGTGATGACAAGATCGCCACCGGTGTCGATGCGCGCGATCGCGGTCTTCACCGTCTCGTTGATGGCCTGCTCGATGTTCTGTTTGGCTGCCAGCGGGATGGGGAGGCCGACAATCTGCACCACGAAGCGCTCAGTTGGGGCAGCGGCTCTATTTCTTGTCACCGGCGCAATCCGGCCCCAGATATTTGCCGTCGATATTCGCCCCCATGTGGCTGATCGCCCCGATTGGCGGGTCGAAATTCGTCTTCAAGATGGCATGATAGCGCGTCTGGAAATCGCCGGTGAAGGTCGTGCTGATCGACTGCTTGCCCTCTTTGCTGGTGCAGGTCACGTCGACAATGATCCCCTCGTTCAGCGGCGTGATCTTGGGCTTCGAGCAATTGCCATCGCCGGGCGTGACGACGTCGTCGTCAGGGCCGACGCAGACCTTGATCTTTGTCATACCGGTGACCGGCGCCACCGTGGTGATCTCCCAATAGCCCGCCTTGCGTTTGGGGATTTCGGGAGTCGCGGCGAGAAGCGAAGGCGCGCTAAGTCCGGCGATGCACAGAGTGGCGACGACGATGCTAGATCTCATGCCGATCTCCCGACGCGATGCGTTCTCCCCGCCACGCCTCGTTTGGCAGAGTTGGGTGGTGCGGCCAATCCCTTGGCGCTGCCGTGCCTGGTAAAAAGGCCAAGGCCGTTTTCCCGACGGTGCCAGCCAAAATTCATGGCCGCGAGCGCGGCGGTGAGCAAATGAAGCCTTGCAGTCGGAGCCCGCTTCGCTCCAATTCTGGGCGCCCCAATGCGGCACACCATGACCAACGACACTGAATTGGCAGTTTTGGAGAAGCGCCTCGGGCGGCGTTATGCGCGCCAGCGTCTCGGTATCGAGAAGGATCACGAGGCGCAGATCTTCGGCCAGGGCATCAACTTCTTTCACATCGAGAATCTCACCCCCTCGCACGCCTTGATCCGCGCGGTGCTGATGGCGTTGGGCCTCTATTGGCGGGGTCTCGGCAACGCGGCGAAGGTCGCGCTTAGGCAGAACCGCGTGGCCTCGCCGCACCTGCCGCAAGCCTTCGACGGCTACACCATTCTTCAGCTCAGCGATTTGCATGTCGAGATGAGCGAGGCGGCGATCGAGCGCGTGATCGCGCTGCTGGGCAGCATCGACTATGATCTCTGCATCCTCACCGGCGACTATCGCGCCAAGACCTATGGCCCTTACGACGCCACCCTGGCCGGAATGGCGAAGCTTCGCGCCGCGCTCAAAGGCACCATCTACGGCGTACTCGGCAATCACGACACGATCTGCCTGGTGCCCGGATTGGAGGAGATGGGCATCAAGGTTCTCCTCAATGAGAGCGAGACGATCGAGCGGGGCGGCGAACGCATCCACCTCGCCGGCATCGACGATGCGCATTTCTACCGCGTGGACAATATCGAGAAGGCCGCCGCCGTCATTCCCCACGAAGAATTTTCCATCCTCATCTCGCACACCCCGGAGGTCTATCGGCAGGCCGCCCACGCCGACTTCAATCTTTTGTTGAGCGGCCATACCCATGGCGGCCAGATCTGCCTTCCCGGCGGCATTCCCATCACTCTCGATTCGGTCTTGCCGCGCTCAATGGGCTCGGGCCCTTGGCGGCATCACGGCATGATCGGCTACACTTCGGTCGGCGCGGGCTCCTCCATCGTTCCCGTGCGCTTCAACTGTCCTCCCGAAATCACCCTGCATCGTCTGCACCGGACGCGTTGACGCGCCTTCTCAATAAGGGCGGTCGCGCAAATTGAGATGGAACAGGATGCGCGACAGGATGAGCTCGCCCGCAAAGAAGATCGCGACCCCGGCGAACATATCGAGCAGGCTCAACGGAACGAAGAGCCGGACACCGAGGAGCGGAAGCAGCGATTCGGGGATCTGATCGAGCCCAATCGCCATGCTGCTCGACGCAAGCCCCATCCTCCGCTTCACGAAGCTCGAGAGAAGGTCGCCGGCGACAGCCAAAGCCGCCAGCACGACGCCAAGCTGCCAGGAAAGCCCCATGAGCGCTGCGGCAAGCGGCGTGGCGATGAGCGCGAGGACGACCCCGCGAATGGTCTTGCTGGGTCCGAATAACGGCCGGCCGTCGCCAAGGATCGCGCCGCCGTCGAGTGGGCGAGCGAGACGATCGCCAAGCAGACTCTTGGCGAGAACCGGCGTTCCGTTGGCCACCGCCAAAAGGACTAGGAGCTTCAGAACAAGGAGGGGCTGCATCGAACCGTCCGATCGTCACCTCACAGCGGTTCATCCATACCGCGAGCCTCGAGGCGCGGCTATCGACGCTCCGGTGGAAATCAAGGCTTGCGGTTGGGGCGGGGTCTGGCGCAATTCTGCGCGCCCGAGCTATCAAGGTCCTTAGGCTAAGCACATGGCGATCGACACAAGGAGCACTTCGGCCGCGTCGGCCGCGCAAGGGACCGCGGTCGCGGTGCTTGCCGCCATCAGCGTCTGTCACATGCTGAACGACGTGATCCAGTCGCTGATCGTGGCGCTCTACCCCATGATCAAGCAAAGCCTCGGGCTCGACTTCCGCCAAATCGGGCTCATCACCTTCACCTTCACCTTCACCGCATCGTTGCTCCAGCCATTGGTGGGCTACGTCACCGACCGTTACCCCACTCCCTATTCGCTCGTGCTCGGCATGGGCTGCTCGCTGCTGGGCCTGATCATCGCCGCTTTGGCTTCGACCTATGGCTTGGTGTTGGTCGCCGTCGGCCTGATCGGTATGGGATCCTCGGTGTTTCATCCCGAATCCTCGCGCGTGGCCCGGCTTGCGTCAGGCGGCCAGCACGGCCTCGCCCAATCGGTGTTCCAGGTCGGCGGCAATTTCGGCACGGCACTCGGTCCGCTGCTGGCGGCCTTCATCGTGCTGCCCTACGGGCAGGGG
>JBAUOI010000508.1:0-8860 GCA_049579665.1 Methyloceanibacter sp. | reverse complement strand
TGGCGGAGAGGGTGGGATTCGAACCCACGGTACGGTTACCCGTACAACGGTTTTCGAGACCGTCCCATTCGACCACTCTGGCACCTCTCCGTCCGGCGCTCATGTAGCTTGCTACCGGGCGCGCGGCAACCGGAGGGCCTGAAATACTTGAGCTAAGGCAGGGCGGGGACCGTCTCCTGCTGGGCAAGCTGGCAATTGACTTATCGGCTTTGCCTTCTATATTGCGCCGCTTCAAGGCTATTTGCGGCTCGGTTCGCGCGCTTAACGCGCCGGTTCTTCAAGCCCAGAATTCGGACGGATAACGGACATGTTCGCGGTCATTCGCACAGGCGGCAAGCAATATCGCGTGGCGCCAAACGACATCATCGAGATCGAGAAGATCGCGGGCAAGCCCGGCGATATCATCGAGCTTTCCGAGGTGATCCTGCTTGGCGGCGACAGCCCCAAGACGGGTAGCCCGACGATCGCTGGCGCGCTGGTCGCTGCCGAGGTCATCGAGCAGAAGCGGGGCGAGAAGATCGTCGTCTTCAAGAAGAAGCGCCGCAAGAACTATCGTCGCAAGAAAGGTCACCGGCAGGAGCTGACCGCGCTGCGCATCACCGAGATCCTGACTGACGGCAAGAGGCCGTCCAAGGCGGCTGCGAAGCCCGAGCCGAAAAAGGCGGAGAAGAAGCCGGAGCCGAAGCCTGAGGCCAAGGCCAGGCCCGAGGCCAAAGCCAAGCCCGCCAAGAAGGAAACCAAACCAGCGGCGCGGAAGCCGGCAGCCAAGGCTGACAAGAAGCCCGCGTCGAAGCCGAAGAAGTAAGGAATTGAACCATGGCACATAAGAAAGCAGGCGGCTCCTCGCGCAACGGCCGCGACTCGGCCGGGCGCCGGCTTGGCGTTAAGAAGTCGGGCGGCCAGAGCGTGCTCGCCGGCAACATCATCGTCCGGCAGCGCGGCACCAAATGGCACCCCGGCGACGGCGTCGGCATGGGCAAGGACCACACGCTGTTTGCCTTGCGCGAAGGTGACGTCGAGTTCGCGACCAAGCAGAAGGGCCGCGTCTACGTCTCGGTAAAGCCGAACTAGGCTTCTCCCCGCTCGCCCGCGCGCATTTGCGCGTGTAGTTTTCTCCCGTGAGCATCAGAACGCCCAGACTCGTGTTGCGGCTGCCGCTGCTTACGGATGCGGCGCGGATCAGCCTGCTTGCCGGCGATTTCGACGTGGCCAGTATGACCGGCACGATCCCGCATCCTTACAGCGAGCAGATGGCAGCCGAGTGGCTCGCGAGCGCCATCGCCGGCGAGGAAGGCGTCGTGTTTGCGATCGAGAGGTCAGGCGCGCTGATCGGCTGCACCGGCTATCGCGCCTTCGGCGAGGACCATGCCGAGCTCGGCTATTGGATCGGCAAGCCGTATTGGGGCATGGGCTATGCGAGCGAGGCGGTGCGGGTGCTGATCCTGCATGCCTTCGAGACCGGTGGCTTTGCCTATCTGACGGCCGGGCATTTCAGCGACAATCCGGCGTCGGCGCGGATCATCGCCAAGTTCGGCTTCGCGCCGCAGGGAAAAGAGAACCGGGACTGCGCGGCGCGTGGCGCCAAGGCGCATTGTGTGACCTACCGGCTGGACCGCGCCACGGCATTGGCCGGTGCCTTGCGGGCGTGAGGCTGCCGCAAAGCGCGCATCCCATAGTGTATTGGAAAGCAGCCGGTGCTAAGCCCTTGCCATGCAGTTCCTCGATCAAGCCAAGGTCTATGTGCGCTCGGGCGACGGCGGCAATGGCTGCGTCAGCTTCCGGCGGGAGAAGTTCGTCGAGTTCGGCGGCCCTGACGGGGGCGACGGCGGCAAGGGCGGCGACGTCATCGTCGAATGCGTGGCCAATCTGAACACGCTGCTCGACTATCGCTACCAGCAACATTTCAAGGCGAAGAAGGGCGGCCACGGCAAAGGCCAGAACCGCTCGGGCGGCAAGGGCGCCGACATCGTGCTCAAAGTGCCGCCCGGCACCGAGATCCTCGATGCGGACGGCGAGACGCTGATCGCCGATCTGACCAAGCCCGGCGACCGCGTCGTACTGCTGCGCGGCGGCAATGGCGGCTTCGGCAATGCCCGCTTCAAGTCCTCGACCAATCAGGCGCCGCGCCACGCCAATCCCGGCCAGCAAGGCGAGGAGATGAATATCTGGCTCAGGCTGAAGCTGATCGCCGATGCCGGCATCATCGGGCTGCCTAATGCCGGCAAGTCGACCTTCCTTGCCGCGGTCAGCGCGGCGAAGCCGAAGATCGCCGACTATCCCTTCACGACGCTGCATCCCAATCTCGGCATGGTGCGGATCGATGGCACCGATTTCGTGCTCGCCGACATTCCCGGGCTGATCGAAGGCGCGCATGAGGGCGCCGGCATCGGCGACCGCTTCCTCGGCCATGTCGAGCGCACGGCGGTGTTGCTGCATCTCGTCGATGCGACGCTGGACGATGTGGCGGAGGCGTATGAGATCGTGCGGGGCGAGGTCGAGGCCTATGGCGCGGGGCTCGCCGACAAGCCTGAGCTCGTGGCGCTGTCGAAGGCCGATGCCGTGCCCAAGGACGAAATGAAGAAGAAGGCGCGGACCCTGAAAAGGGCGGCAGGCGCAGCGCCGCTGATCGTCTCGGCCGCGTCCGGCGAAGGCGTGAAAGAGGCGTTGCGCGCGCTCGCCAGCGAAGTGCGGGATTGGCGCACGCGGGCCAAGGACGATGCTGAGGCGGAGCGGACGCCTGCGCGAGGATGGCGGCCATGAGGCGCGAATGGACGGGCGCCAAGCGCATCGTCGTCAAGATCGGGTCCTCGCTGCTCGTCGATGCCGCGGCCGGCACGCTCAGGCAGGCTTGGCTCGAAGCGCTTGCCGACGACGTCGCAGAGTTGCGTCAAGCCGGCAAAGAGGTGGTCGTAGTCTCCTCGGGCGCGATCGCGCTCGGGCGCAACGCTCTCAAACTACCCAAGGGGGCGCTCAAGCTCGAAGACAGTCAGGCGTCTGCGGCGGTCGGTCAGATCGACCTCGCGCATGCTTACGAAGAGGCGTTCCGCGCCCGGTCGCTCGTCGCGGCGCAGGTGCTGCTGACGCTCGGCGATACGGAAGAACGCCGGCGCTATCTCAATGCGCGCGGCACCATGACGACGCTGCTCAAGCTCGGTGCGGTGCCGGTGGTCAACGAGAACGACACGGTGGCGACGAGCGAAATTCGCTATGGCGATAACGACCGGCTCGCGGCCCGCGTCGCCTCGATGATGAGCGCGGACTGTCTCGTGCTGCTCTCCGATGTCGATGGCTTCTATACAGCGCCGCCTGGGTCGCGCGCCGACGCGCGCCGGCTCGAGGAGGTGACCGAGATCACGCCGGAGATCGAAGCGATGGCGGGCGATGTCGGCTCCGAGCTGTCGAAAGGCGGCATGGTGACGAAGATCGAGGCGGCGAAGATCGCGGTCTCCGGCGGCACGCATATGGCGATCGCCTTGGGCAAGGTGATGCACCCGCTCAAGGCGCTTGCCGGTCAGGGCGCCGGCACGTGGTTCATTGCCCGCCAAGACCCGGTGACGGCGCGCAAGCGCTGGATCGCCGGAACGCTGGAGCCGAAGGGCGCTGTTACCGTCGATAACGGGGCAGCCCAGGCGCTGGCCTCAGGCAAGAGTCTCCTTCCCGCCGGTGTGACGCGGGTCGAAGGTAGCTTCGAGCGCGGCGACGCCGTGGTGATCAGGAACGGCGACGGCATCGAGCTCGGCCGCGGGCTGACGGCCTACGACCATGCCGACGCCAAGGCCATTATCGGCCGCAAGAGCGGTGAAATCGCCGAAATTCTCGGCTACCTTGGGCGCCCGGAGCTGATCCACCGGGACGACATGGTTTTGCAGCGGAAGAGTCAGACTTGAGCGTGCTCTCGAATACGCCGGAAGCGAGCATCGAGCCGATGATGCTCTATATGGGACGCCGCGCGCGCGAGGCGGCGCGCGAGCTTGCGCTTGCCTCGACCGAGGCGAAGAACGAAGCGTTGGGGCGCATGGCGGCGCGACTCGAGGCGTCGGCTGAGAAGATCATTGAAGCCAACCGCCAGGATCTCGAAGCCGCTACCGCCAAGGGCCGCGACGCTGCCTTCCTCGACCGCCTCAGGTTGGACGGGCTGCGCGTGGCGGCAATGGTGCGGGGCCTGCACGAGGTGGCGGCGCTCGCCGATCCGGTCGGCCAGGTGATGGCGCGCTGGACGCGGCCGAACGGGCTGGAGATTTCCCGCGTGCGGGTGCCGCTAGGCGTGATCGGCATCATCTATGAGTCGCGGCCGAACGTGACGGCCGACGCGGCGGCGCTTTGCCTGAAATCGGGGAACGCGGTGATCCTGCGCAGCGGCTCCGACAGCTTTCTCACTTCGCTCGTGATCGCCAATGTCTTGAGCGAGGCTGTGGTCGCCTCGGGCCTGCCGGAGGCATCGATCCAGCTCGTGCCGACGGTCGATCGCTCGGCGGTGGGCTTCATGCTGGGCGGGCTTGGCGGCGGCGTCGACGTGATCGTGCCGCGCGGCGGCAAGGACCTTGTCGCGCGCGTGCAGGAAGAAGCGCGCGTGCCGGTGTTCGCGCATCTCGAAGGCGTCTGCCACGTCTACGTCCACAAGGCGGCCGATCTCGACATGGCGAAGCACATCGTGCTCAACGCCAAGCTGCGCCGCACCGGGGTTTGCGGCGCCGCCGAGACGCTGTTGGTCGATCATGCCGCGGCGCCGACGCATCTTGCGCCACTGGTCGAGATGCTGATCGAGGCCGGCTGCGAGGTGCGGGGCGATCCCGAGACGCAACGGGCCGACAGCCGGGTGAAGGTGGCCAACGAAGAGGATTGGCCCAAGGAATTTCTCGACGCGATCATCGCGGTGAAGGTGGTGGACGGCCTCGATGAGGCGATGGACCATATCGCGCGCTACGGCTCGCAACACACCGACGCCATCGTCACCGAGGACAAGCAAGCGGCGGAAGCCTTCCTCGCCCGCGTCGACAGCGCGATCGTGCTGCATAACGCCTCGACGCAGTTCGCCGATGGTGGCGAGTTCGGCATGGGCGCCGAGATCGGCATCGCCACAGGGCGCTTCCATGCGCGGGGCCCGGTCGGGGTCGAACAGCTCACGACGTTCAAATATGTCGTGCGCGGGCAAGGTCAGACCCGGCCTTAAGTCCGTTGGGGGGCGTCTTGACCAAGAGGAAGCACGCCGAGAAGAAGCGCGCCAACCGCAAAGGCGACGGCAAAGCCCAGGCCAAGCCGGAGGTGACGCGGCTGCCGATGGCGGGCCCCAATATGCGCATCGGACTGCTCGGTGGCTCGTTCAACCCGCCACACGACGCGCATCGCGCGATCAGCCTCACGGCGCTGAAACGCCTCGGTCTCGACCAGGTCTGGTGGCTGGTCACGCCGGGCAATCCCCTGAAAGATGCCTCCAAGCTCGCAAGTCTCGAGTCCCGCATCAAAGAGGCGCGCGACTTGGCGAGGCATCCCCGCATCGCCGTGACCGGCTTCGAGGCCGGGAGCGGCTCAGCCTATCCGATCGACCTTATCGCCGAGCTCAAACGGCGCTTTCCCGGCGTGAGCTTCGTGTGGCTGATGGGCGCCGACAATCTCGCGCAATTCGATCGCTGGCGCGCGTGGCAGGAGATCTTCGCCGCCGTGCCGATCGCCGTGCTGGATCGGCCGGGGTTCAGGCTGAAAGCCCGCGCCGGCAAGGCGGCACAGCGCTTTGCCGCCTACCAGGTCGACGACTCAGATGCACGCGGGCTGGCGCGGCTCGAGCCTCCGGCTTGGACCATTCTTACTCACACGCTGTCATATCTGTCCTCGACCGCGCTGCGCGCCAAGAAGGTCAAGAAAGCGAAGCGGGACAAGGGGAAGGGCAAGGACAACAAGCCTAAGAAAAACGCCAAGCGACACTAGAGCTATTGAGCCGCGGCGGCGGCCATACTATGTTTATGGTGCGAAGCGGCATCCAATGCGCCTTGTCATGCGTTTGGCACGCTTATCGGGTAGAAGCGGCTTCGTCGAGGAGCAATGACAGAAGGATTCTCACTCAAACATGCGCTCAGCTAGAGAGGGTGCCGCGCACGGCACACCTCCCAACGGATTCGCGTCATTTGGCGTGCATCCGAATCGTCTGCTCAAGATCGTGCTCGACACGCTCGATGCCGCCAAGGCGGAGAACGTCGCGACGATCGACTTGAGAGGCAAAACCTCGATCGGCGACCAGATGGTGGTCGCATCGGGACGCTCGCAACGGCATGTCGGGGCCGTCGCCGACCAGATCGTCAAAAAACTGAAAGATGAAGGCTTTGGCCGCGCTCGCATCGAAGGGAAGCCCCGATGCGATTGGGTGCTGATCGATGCCGGCGATGTCATCGTCCATATCTTTCGGCCCGAGGTTCGCGAGTTCTATAACCTCGAGAAGATGTGGTCGGCCGATCGCCCCATGGAGCGGTTGGTGATCTGATCGATTGCCCGGCCGCTTGGCCTGAAGGCGAGCAAGCATGCGGCTCCTGATCGCTGCCATCGGCAAGCTGAAACAGGGGCCGGAGCGCGATCTCTTTGCGCATTATCTCGGCCGCGCCGAAGCCGCCGGCCGTAAGCTACACCTGTCGCCCCTCGACGTGGTCGAAGTTGCCGAGGCCAAGGGTGCAACTCCGCAGGCGCGCATGGAGGCCGAAGCCGAGGCGCTTCTCGCCAAACGACCCTCGACACACAAACTGATCTGTCTCGACCGCGGCGGCACGCAACTCGGCAGCGAAGGCTTTGCGCAAGCCCTGGTAAAATTTCGCGATGGCGGCGCGTCGTGTGTCGCTTTCTTTGTCGGCGGGGCCGACGGCCTCGGACTGACCGCCTTGTTCAAGGCCGATCTCGTGCTGTCGCTCGGCCCGATGACCTTGCCTCACGGACTCGCCCGCATCGTTCTTGCCGAACAGATCTACCGCGCGGCGACCATTCTTGCCGGCCACCCCTATCATCGCGCCTGAACATCCAAGGTTAAGGATTGGTAAGCCAATTGCCTTGATTCTGCCGTACCGCTCCGTTGTCGTTGCCATCGGCTGAACGGCCAAGGCGCATGGCGCATCCTGATCGATTGACTTCCCCACGCCACAGAGTCTGGTCCGCGCTGGTTGTTGCCGGCCTGATATGCGCCGCGCCGTGGCTCGCCGCGGCAGAGGAGGACTTGTCCCGCGACGAGGCGAAGCAAAAGCTCAACAAGACCGAGCAGGAGCTTCAGTCGAGCCGGGCCAAGGCAGAGGGACTGACCAAGGATCTGGCGGCGCTCGCCGAAGAGCGGGCGAAACTGAACAGCGAGCTGATCGAAGCCGGCAAGAGGGTACAGGCGAGTGAAGCGAAACTCTCGGAGACCGAAGCGAAACTTGCCGAGCTCACCGAGCAGGTCAATGTCATCCAAAACTCGATCACCGAGCGGAAGGAAGCCATCGTCAAGATGTTGAGCGCCATGCAGAGGATCGGCCGCACACCGCCTCCCGCGCTGGTGACGAGGCGCGACGATGCGCTTGCCGTCGTGCGCAGCGCCATGCTGCTCGCCAATGTTTTCCCCGAGCTGAAATATCAGGCCGATAATCTCTCGCGCGAGCTGGAGGGCCTGGTCACGGTCGAGAACGGCATTCGCGACCAGCGCGACAAGGAGAAGCGCGAGGCCGATGGTCTGGCGGCGGAGCGGGCGAGCCTCGATCGCCTGCTCGAGGAGAAGCGGCGGGCAGCGGCGCAAGGGGAGGCCGAGCTTGCCGACCTCAAGCGGTCCACAACCGAGCAGGCCCAGACCGTCACGGATTTGAACGAGCTGATCGACCGGCTCGACACGCAGATCGCCAAGGTCGAGATCGCCCAATATGACGCCGAGCTTGCCGCCGAGCGCGCCCTGCTGGCGCGGGAGCAGCAACAGGCTCTGGCCACGCCAGCCAATGAGAGCGTGGTCGAGATCAAACCGGGAACCAAAGTCGCCTTTGCCAGCCCCGACCGGCTCAAGCCGGCGCTCCCCTTCGAGGCGGCCAAAGGCAGCTTGCGGCTGCCGGCACAGGGGCGGAAAGTGAAGCGCTTCGGCGAAACCGATGCTGCGGGCGGCACGCTCAAGGGCATCTCGCTGCAAACCCGCGGCGAAGCCCGGATTACCGCCCCGGCGGATGGCTGGGTGGTCTATGCAGGGGAGTTCCGCTCCTATGGGCAGCTATTGATCATCAATGCAGGCGGGGGCTATCATATCCTGCTTGCGGGGATGAGCCGCATAGACGTAAGCCTGGGCCAGTTTGTCCTTGCCGGAGAGCCGATCGCGGTGATGGGCGACTCGGCGACGCCGAGCCAAGGCGATGATAGTTTGCGCCCCGTCCTCTATGTCGAATTCAGAAAGGACGGCAGGCCAGTAGACCCTGACCCATGGTGGGCCGAGGCTTCCGAGAAGGTGCAAGGATGATGCGGAAATCCGAATACGCGCTGTGGGCGCTTCTGGTGTTGGCCGTGCTCGCTGCCGGATCGACGATGGTGAGCTTGGCGCGCAGCCAGTCGGCCTCGGCCGCCAACTCGGAGATTTACCGCCAGCTCGACCTGTTCGGCGAGGTGCTTGAGCGCGTGCGCTCGGACTATGTCGAGAAGCCCGACGATCCCAAGCTGATCGAGTCGGCGATCAACGGCATGTTGACCGCGCTCGATCCGCATTCGGCCTACCTCACGCCAAAGCACTTCCGCGACATGCAGGTGCAGACCCGCGGCGAATTCGGCGGGCTCGGCATCGAGGTCACGATGGAGAACGGCGTGGTCAAGGTCGTCGCTCCCATCGAGGACACGCCCGCCGCGCGCGCGGGGCTGATGAGCGGCGATCTCATCACCCATCTCG
>JBAUOI010000507.1:0-9711 GCA_049579665.1 Methyloceanibacter sp. | reverse complement strand
CGGGAAAGCCCGTGATCGCGGCCACATGCTATCTCAACCAGCCGGGCGCGGGCCGCGGCCCCCGTCTTGCACGCACGCATCGCCGGAAGAGCCACGATGTCTTCACCCTTTTCGGCCCGCAGCATTGATCTTCAGCGCACACGTCTCGTCCCGCTCGACCCTGCCTCCTGCCAAAGCCTGGCTCAGGCGATCGTGGCGATGCCGCCCTGGTCGGCGATGAACTATCCGATAGACGCGATGGCACGCTTTCTCTCCTCCTCTGCCGACGGCGCCTACCGCTACCTGATCGAGGCTGGAGGCGAGCCCGCCGGAGCGCTGTCGATCAGGCACCCCTGGCTCAAGGGCCCATATCTGGAGCTGCTTGCGCTGTTGCCGCCCTTCCAGAGCCAGGGAATTGGCGCGGAGATTCTGGGTTGGTTCGAGCAGGAGGGATTGCGGGCCGAAGCGCGCAATCTTTGGGTCTGCGCGTCAGGCTTCAACGAGCGCGCGTTGCGCTTCTATCACCGGCACGGCTTCAGGCAGGCGGCGGCGCTGCCTGGTCTGGTGGCCGACGGCTATACGGAAATCCTGTTGCGGAAATTCCCGCTCTGAGGCGGCGAAGCCTATTGCGCCTTCGAGGCGTCTTCGGCCGGAGCAGGCGTCGCTCCCGTCATCTCATTGTCTTCCACACTCGGCACGGCATCGACGAAGAGAACGCCAGTGTCGATCGAAGCTTCCTCGCCGCCCTTCAGCTCATAGACCTCGCCGTTCTCGAGCTCGATGGTGCAGCCCGATTGGCAGGCCGGCTCGACCGCCGCCTCCGGTGCGATGGTCAGCTCGGTGCTCTCGCTCCCGGACTTGACCGTGATGGTGTGCGGCTTCGGGTCGGAATTCGAGATGGTGAGCGCCTCGGCCGGAAGCGCAAACAGCATAGCCAGGGCGCCAAGTCCCAAAATCGTGACGATCCTCATCGTGCATCCCTCTCGATCGGCGGCAAGCCCGCCGGAAGCGGGAGCCCTCGTCCCGCAAATTCCGCGCTGAGTTAGCCCGCAACAGCGCCCGGATTGTGTCGCCGTAGCGGTCAAAATTTGGGCGCCTCGCCTTTGGTTGTCGGGCTGGCCGCAAGCACCCGGCCAGTCCCATTCGCCTATTTACCACTGGCGCCGAGACTCCTTGCAACTGTTTCGCGCGTCGGGCCGATGGCATTTGGCGTGAACCAAATCCCTGCGAGCGCGTTTCTAGCGCCTACGGGCCTGCATCAGCGCATTGTGCGGTGCAACAAGCAGGGATTGGCGATGACCGAGAGGCCTCTTACAATGACCTCTTCGATCGGAAAGGAGCTTCCGATGGAACTCACAGCCTCGATTACCGCCATTATGGCGATCGTGTCGTTCGGCTTTCTCGCCGCCATCATCCTAGGGATGATCTAGCGCTTTCTTTCAACAGGCTATTGCTGGTCTAGGCCGCCGCCTCGGCGATGCGCTTGGGGTCGTAGTTGAGGCTCGGCGCGAGCCACCGCTCGGCCTCGTCGAGGCTCCAGCCCTTGCGTGCGGCGTAATCGGCGACCTGGTCGCGGCCGATCTTGCCCACGCCAAAATAAGCCGCTTCGGGATGCGAGAAATAGAGTCCTGAGACGGCGGCAGCCGGCCACATGGCGTAACTCTCGGTAAGCTTGAGACCGGTCGCCTTCTCCGCATCGAGCAGGCGGAACAGCGTGCCCTTTTCGGTGTGATCGGGCTGGGCCGGGTAACCGGGCGCCGGTCTGATCCCGGCGTACTCTTCGGCGATCAGCTGCTCGTTGCTGAGCTTCTCGCCGGGCGCATAGCCCCACAGCTCGCGGCGCACTTTCGCATGCAGCGCCTCGGCGAAGGCTTCGGCCAGGCGGTCGGCCAGAGCCTTCACCATGATCTTGGAATAATCGTCATTGGCGCGCTCGAACCGTCGCGCCACGTCCTCCTCGCCGATGCCTGCGGTCACGGCGAAGCCGCCGACATAATCGGCGAGGCCGGTCTCCTTAGGCGCGACGAAATCGGCCAACGCGAGATTGGCGCGGGCACCGCCGTCGCGGGCCATCTGCTGGCGAAGCGTGTGCAGCGTGGCGAGACGCTTCTTGCGGGTGTCGTCGGTGTAAAGCTCGATGTCGTCGCCGATGCTGTTGGCCGGCCAGAAGCCAACCACGGCGTTGGCGGTGAGCCATTTCTCGGCGATGAGCTGCTTCAGCATGGCCTGCGCGTCGTCGAACAGATGACGCGCGGCTTCGCCATATTTGTCGTCCTTGAGGATGCGTGGATAGGTGCCCTTCAGCTCCCAGGCGTGGAAGAACGGCGTCCAGTCGAGATAGCGGGCAAGCTCGGCGAGATCGTAGCTCTTGAAGCTGCGCGTACCGAGATAACTCGGCTTCGGCGGCGTGTAGCCGGTCCAATCGAGCTTGAGCTTATTGGCGCGGGCTTCGGCGATCGACGTGCGCGCCTTCTCAGCCTGGCCGCGCGCGTAGGACTCGGCCATGTTGCGATATTCCTCGCGGACCTTGGCGATCGCCTTCGGCCGCTCCTCGGGCGACATCAGCCCCGACACCACGCCAACGGCGCGGGACGCGTCGGTCACATAGATCGCCTGGCTGCGCCGGTAGTTCGGACTGATCTTGACGGCGGTGTGCACGCGGCTGGTGGTGGCGCCGCCGATCAATAGCGGCAGGTCGAAGCCTTCGCGCTCCATCTCTGCCGCCACATGGCACATCTCGTCGAGCGAGGGCGTGATCAGGCCCGAAAGGCCGATGATATCGACCTTCTTCTCGCGGGCCGTGTCGAGGATCACTTGCGCCGGCACCATGACGCCGAGATCGGTCACCTCGTAATTGTTGCATTGGAGCACGACGCCGACGATGTTCTTGCCGATGTCGTGCACGTCGCCTTTGACGGTGGCGAGCAGGACCTTGCCGGCGGGCTCACCTTGCGCGAGCCCAAGCTCTTCCTTTTCCTTCTCCATGAAGGGCATCAAATAGGCCACGGCCTGCTTCATGACGCGCGCCGACTTCACCACTTGCGGCAGGAACATCTTGCCCGCGCCGAACAGATCGCCGACCACGTTCATGCCGGCCATCAGCGGGCCTTCGATGACGTGCAGAGGACGCGCGGCCTTGGCGCGCGCTTCCTCGGTGTCCTGGTCGATATACGTGCCGATGCCGTGAACCAGCGCGTGGATCAGGCGCTCGTCGACCGGCTTCTCGCGCCACGACAGATCGACCTCGCGCTTCTGCGCCTCACCGCCTTTGTAGCGCTCGGCCGCTTCGAGCAGGCGGTCGGTCGCGTCGGCGCGGCGGTTGAGGATTACGTCCTCGACCAGCTCACGCAACTCGGCATCGATGTCATCGTAAAGCGCGAGCTGGCCGGCATTGACGATGCCCATGTCCATGCCGGCTTGGATGGCGTGATACAGGAACACCGAGTGCATCGCCTCGCGCACCCGCTCATTGCCGCGAAAGGCGAAAGAGAGATTCGACACGCCGCCCGACACATGCACGTAAGGCAACTCGGCCTTGATGCGGCGGGTCGCGTCGATATAGGCGCGGGCGTAGTCGTTATGCTCCTCGATGCCGGTGGCGACGGCGAAGATGTTCGGATCGAAGATGATGTCTTCGGGCGGGAAGCCGACCTCCTCGGTGAGAAGATCGTAAGCGCGTTTGCAGATGTCGAACTTGCGCTCCGCCGACTCGGCCTGGCCCTTTTCGTCGAAGGCCATCACCACCACGGCAGCGCCGTATCGTCGCACTTTGCGCGCGTGATCGAGGAAAGGTCCCTCGCCTTCCTTCAGGCTGATGGAATTGACCACCGCCTTGCCTTGCACGCATTTCAGCCCAGCCTCGATCACCGTCCATTTTGATGAGTCGATCATGATCGGTACGCGCGAGATATCGGGCTCGGCCGCGATCAGATTGAGGAAGGTCACCATCGCCTTTTCCGAGTCGAGCATGCCCTCGTCCATGTTGACGTCGAGCATGTTGGCGCCGCTCTCGACCTGCTGGCGCGCGACCTCGAGCGCGGCAGCGTAGTCGTTCGCCTCGATCAGCTTGCGGAACCGCGCGGAGCCGGTGACATTGGTTCGCTCGCCCACCATGACGAAATTCTGTGCGCCGTTGGTCATTCAGCGTTCGCCCCAGGCACGGCCCCCCTCTCCCCTTGGGGGGAGGGGAAATGGCTGCTTTTGCGCTGTCCGATCCAAGTCAATCACCCATGCACGAAGGGTTCGAGGCCGGAGAGGCGGAGCTTGGGAGTGACCTCCGGCACTTCGCGCGGCGGATATTTCGAAACGGCAGTGGCGATGGCGCGGATGTGGTCGGGCGTCGTGCCGCAGCAGCCGCCGACGATATTGATGAGCCCGTCGCGCGCCCAGTCCTCAAGCAGCCCCGCCATGAACTCGGGGCTCTCGTCATACTCGCCCATCTCGTTGGGAAGGCCGGCATTGGGATAAACGCTGATGAGCGTGTCGGCCACGTGCGCCATCTCGTCGACCGAGGGCCTGAGCTGCTCGGCGCCGAAGGCGCAATTGAGTCCGATCGAAAACGGCTTCAAGTGCTGCATCGAGTACCAAAAGGCTTCGGGTGTCTGGCCGGACAGATTGCGCCCCGATAGATCGGTGATGGTGCCGGAGATCATGACGGGAAGCTCAACGCCCATCGCGTCGAACACCTGCTCAACGGCGAAGCCCGCGGCCTTGGCGTTCAGCGTGTCGAACACCGTCTCGATGAGGATGGTGTCGGCGCCGCCTTCGATCAGGCCGCGCGTCTGCGTGGTATAGGCATCGACCAGCGCGTCGAAGCTGACATTGCGGAAGCCTGGGTTGTTCACGTCGGGCGAGATCGAGGCGGTGCGGTTGGTAGGGCCGATGGCGCCGGCGACGAAGCGCGGCTTGTCGGGGGTCTGCTTGGTCCACGCGTCGGCCGCCTCTCGGGCGAGCTTCGCCGCCGCGACATTCATCTCATAGGCGACATCCTCGAGCCCATAATCGGCCTGACTGATGGCCTGGGCGTTGAAGGTGTTGGTCTCGACGATATCGGCGCCGGCTTCCAGATAGGCGTTGTGAATCTCGCTGATGATCTTTGGCTGGGTTAGCACAAGCAGGTCGTTGTTGCCCTTGAGATCGCGCGGATGCTTCTTGAAGCGCGTGCCGCGATAGCCGGCCTCGTCAAGCTTGTAGCGCTGGATCATGGTGCCCATGGCGCCGTCCAGGATGAGGATGCGCTGCTTGGCTTCGCGCTTCAGCGCGGCAATACGCTCTTCACGGGTCATGATGCGGCCTTTGCTCCAGCGAAAGCCTTTGCCGGGCGCAAGCCGAGCAAATGGCAGATGGCATAGACGAGGTCGGCGCGGTTCAGCGTGTAGAAGTGAAACTCGGTGATGCCCTGATCGACCAGCCCGAGAACCTGCTCCGCGGCGACGGCGGCAGCGACCAAATGGCGCGTCTCCTGATCGTCGTCGAGGCCCTCGAAGCGGTGGCCGAGCCAGTCGGGAACGCTTGCGCCGGACTTGGCGGCGAAGCCGGAGCATTGCTTGAAATTGTGGATCGGAATGATGCCCGGCACGATGGGAATGTTGATGCCCGCCGCGCGCACGCGGTCGAGATAGCGGAAGAACACCTCGTTATCGAAGAAGAACTGGCTGATCGCGGTCGAAGCGCCGGCATCGATCTTGGCCTTCAGCATGTGGATATCGGCCTCGATGCTGGGCGACTCGGGGTGCTTCTCGGGATAGCAGGCGACCGAGATCTCGAAGGGCGCAATTTGCTTGATGCCTTTGACGAGATCGGCGGCATTCACATAGCCGCCCGGCGTCGGCTCGTAGCGCGTGCCGGCCCCGTCGGGCGGATCGCCGCGCAAGGCTACGATGTGGCGCACGCCGAGGTCCCAATAGTCGCGGATGATCTCATCGACCTCGCCTTTCGTCGCCGCGACGCAGGTCAGATGCGCCGCGGGCTTCAGCGTGGTTTCGCTGAGGATGCGCGCGACCGTGGCGTGGGTGCGCTCGCGGGTCGAACCGCCGGCGCCATAGGTGACCGAGACATATTTTGGGCGGAGCGGCTCGAGCCGCCGGATCGAGCGCCACAACGTCTCTTCCATTGCCGCCGTCTTGGGCGGGAAGAACTCGAACGACACGTCGATGGCGCCGCGGCCGAGAATGCGGCTTCTAGGCTCGGAGGATGCAAGCATCACGCGGCGACCTCCACCTGAGCACCGATGCGCTTCTTCCTGCCCGAAACTGCGGGCTTCTGGCCCAACCAGAGCGACACGGTCAGCTTGCCTCCCGAAGGCTCAGGGCTCAGCTCACGGAAGCGCTCGAGCTTCAGCCCCGCGCTTTCCAACAACCGTCCGAGCTGATCCTTGGCGAAGCCGAGCCGCCGATGCGCCGATTGCTCGCGCAGGAACTCAAGTTCATGTGGGGCGAAATCGACCACCAGCAGTTTGCCGCCGGGGGCGAGCAGCCGCGCGGCTTCGGCGACAGCGGCGGCGGGGTCATCGAGAAAATGCAGCACCTGATGCAGGACCACCGCATCCGCTGCGCCGTCAGGCAGCGGCACATTATGCAGATCGCCGTGGCGCACTTGCGCGTGGCTGAGGCCGGCCCGCTCGAGCTTCATGCGCGCATAGGCCAGCATCGCGTGATTGAGATCGAAACCGAGTGCGCGGTCGGCGCGGGCGGCGAACAGCTCGAGGATGCGGCCGGTGCCGGTGCCGAGGTCGACGAGGAGATGGAAAGGCCCCTCTCCCAGCGCCTCGTCCATGGCCGCCTCGACGTCTCTCTCCGCCACATGCAACGCGCGGATCGAGTCCCACTCGCTCGCATGTGCCTTGAAGTAGGCTTGGGCTGCTTCCGCGCGCGCCTTCTGCACGGCGATGGCGCGCGAGCGGTCGCGGGCAAGCGTGAGATCGGTCTGATCGAGGCTCCCGACGATGGCCTGCGCCAGCGCGGCCTCGGCGCCAGAATCGGCGAGGCGAAAGAAGACCCAGGAGCCTTCGCGGAAGCGCTTGATCAGGCCGGCTTCGGCCATCAGCTTCAGGTGCCGACTGATGCGGGGCTGGCTCTGACCGAGGATCTGGGTCAGGTCCTTGACGTTCAGCTCGCCGCCCGCCAACAGTGCCAAGATGCGCAGCCGCGTCGCCTCGCCGGCGGCGCGCAAGGCGGCCCGCGCGTGAAGGCGAGATAGACCCGGGGCCGCGGCTCGGCTTTTTGCATCACCTGACATAAAGATATGTTTATACGTGTCTTACCCGATTTTCAAGAGTGGACGTGAAGGCGGCCCATTTTTCGATGGAAATGCGGCCCATAATCGTTCCGAACGAGGGAGGCCGCCACGAGCGCGATCAACCGGAAGTTCTTCTTCGATCAAGTGAACTTGCGCCTGTTCGACGGCAGGCTGCCAGCGAAAAGGCGAAGGTCGCTCAATCAGATCTTGGACTACTGGGAGAAGAACCACGCCAAGGATGACGACCGTTGGCTAGCCTACGCACTCGGCACGGCGCATCACGAAACCGACCGCACCTTCGGCCCCATCCGTGAATATGGCAGAGGCAGGGGGAAGAAATATTATCCCTATTACGGTCGCGGCCTCGTGCAACTCACTTGGGAACGCAACTACAAGAAAATGAGCCCGGTGGTTGGCGTCGACCTGGTCAAATATCCGGACCGCGCATTGGACCTCACGAATGCGATCCCCATCATGTTCGTCGGCATGAAGCAGGGCATCTTCACCGGCAAAAAATTCGCCGACTTTTTCAGTAGGAGCAAGGAGGACTGGGTGAACGCCCGCAAGATCATCAACGGCCTCGACAAGGCGCAGCTCATCGCCAGTTACGCCAAGAAATATTACGGTGCCATCAGCTACACGACGTAACCAGTCGCCACGTCGGCTCGGCGATCAAGCCCGCGCGAATTTCTTGTATTTAATGCGCTTCGGCAGCACGGAATCCTCGCCCAGCCGGCGCTTCTTGTCTTCCTCGTAATCCTCGAAATTGCCCTCGAACCACTCGACATGGCTGTCGCCCTCGAACGACAGAATGTGGGTGGCGATGCGGTCCAAGAAGAATCGATCGTGGCTGATGATGACGGCGCAGCCGGGGAAGTCCTCAAGCGCGGCTTCGAGCGATGAAAGCGTCTCGACGTCGAGATCGTTGGTCGGCTCGTCGAGCAGAATCAGGTTAGCCCCCGATTTCAGCATCTTGGCGAGATGCACGCGGTTCCGCTCGCCGCCCGAGAGCTGCCCGACCTTCTTCTGCTGGTCCGGGCCCTTGAAATTGAACCAGCCGACATAAGCGCGTGACGGCACCTCGCGGGCGCCCAGCTTGATCACGTCGTTGCCGCCAGAAATCTCCTCGAAAACAGTCTTCTTGCCGTCGAGCGTGTCGCGCGATTGATCGACATAGCCGAGCTTCACCGTGTCGCCGATGCGGATCGTGCCGTCGTCCGGCTTGTCCTGGCCGACGATCATGCGGAACAAAGTGGTCTTGCCGGCGCCATTCGGTCCGATCACGCCGACGATGCCGCCGGGCGGCAGCTTGAAGGACAGTCCGTCGATCAGCAGGGTCTCGCCGAAGCCCTTCCCCAGCTGATCGGCCTCGATCACCACGTCGCCGAGGCGCGGGCCCGGTGGGATGGTGATCTGCGCCTTGCCGGTCTTGTCCTTGCCGGCTTCGGCCAGCATCTCGTCATAAGCGCGGATGCGCGCCTTGGATTTCGCCTGGCGCGCCTTGGGGCTCGCCCTGATCCAATCGAGCTCGCGCGTCAGCGTCCGCTCGCGCGCCTCGTCCTGCTTGCCCTCGACTTCCGCCCGCTTCTGCTTCTGCTCCAGCCAGGACGAGTAGCTGCCCTTGTAGGGAATGCCCTGCCCCCGATCGAGCTCGAGCGTCCATTCGGTGATGTCCTCGAGGAAATAGCGATCGTGGGTGACCATGATCACAGTGCCCGGATAGTCGCGCAAATGATGCTCGAGCCAGGCCACGCTCTCGGCATCGAGATGGTTGGTCGGCTCGTCGAGCAAAAGAATGTCCGGTTTCGACAACAGCAGCTTGCACAGCGCCACGCGGCGCTTCTCGCCTCCGGAGAGCTTCTTCACGTCGGCGTCGCCCGGCGGGCAGCGCAGCGCATCCATAGCCTGCTCGACCTGCGCATCCAGATCCCACAGGCCTTGCGCGTCGATCTCGTCCTGGAGCTGCGCCATCTCGTCGGCGGTCTCGTCGGAATAGTTCACGGCCAGCTCGTTGTAGCGGTCGAGCTTCGCCTTCTTCTCCGCCACGCCTTCCATGACGTTGCTGGTCACGTCCTTCGCCTCATCGAGGATCGGCTCCTGCGGCAAATAGCCCACGCTGACGCCGTCGGCCGCCCAGGCTTCGCCGACGAACTCCGTCTCCTGGCCGGCCATGATGCGAAGCAGCGTCGACTTGCCCGCGCCGTTGACGCCGACCACGCCGATCTTGGCGCCCGGGAGGAATGCGAGCGTCACGTCCTTCAAGACCTGCTTGCCGGCCGGATAGGTCTTGGACAGCTTGTTCATGACATAGACATATTGGGGCGTGGCCATAAGCGTGCCGGTGCTCCTCGGATTTTTGGAAAGACGTTGGGTCCGCTTCTAGCCCAATAGGCGCGCCAGACTCAATCGCTATCGGCGAACAGTTGCGGCAGGCGCTGCCTCAGCTTGGCGGCCAGCGCATCGAGCGGGTTCTGTTTGATCGGCTCGATCTCGGAG